>JBFGLD010000422.1:0-5651 GCA_041576335.1 Anaerolineae bacterium
CCGGCGTTAAGGGGTGAATGGTCACGTGTCCTTCTAACACCCCCATTGTCTGGCCAGGGCGAACTTCGGTCGGAGGTTATCGAAAATGGTCATAAACTCATCGACATCATAGAAAATTTCGAGTAAACTCATAGGTGACACCTTCCTTTGGGCTAATGTTTGGTCTAGTCACCTACATTTTACCATCAAATCGGAGGTGTCTTTCCTTATTTTGCCTGAATTCTCGAGCTCAGGTTAGCAAAACACATAATTGGTGGTTCGATCGAGGCGTACCTCCAAGACCCCATCTTGGTTTAGATCAACCAATTGACCGACAGAAGGCTTTCGTGACAGCGTGAAACTTCGCCGCGCAGCGTCTCGCCTTCGAAGCTTTGCAGGTCGTACCACCCCCCGTGAGCGCCGACCCCACTCTTGACCTCCAGCCAAACTCGGCTGGGCTCAACGAACACCTGGCGGACTGAGTCTGCATCAAGAAAAAAGGGTTCTTTCAGTTCCAATCGTCCCAGTTCGAACCAAGCCTCATCGCGGCGGGCGTAGATGGCTACATAATGGGGCTGCCAGGGATCGTAGCTAATGAAACCATTGGTGAAGGCAGCCCACAGTGTCTGGTCACTATGATCTGTCTCTAATGGCAGGACGGTAACTCCAGCAAAACCATCCTCTGAGAAACCCGACCCATCAGGCGTGGCAGTGGGCGGCAGGTCCGCTTCGAGGGTGGCCTGGAGTTCGGCGACCAGGGTGACGACCGGAACTTGCATGCCATCTTGCCTCGTGGGCCGTGGTTTTGTGGCGGCAGTATCGGCTAATGAGGCCGTGGATGTGGGCGCTGGCCCGGCTGTGAAATCTGTGGGTATTGCCGCCTCTGTTCCATTTGGGCTGCAGGCAATCAGAAGGAAGAGTGAGCAGCCAAGCACGATGTCACGCATTATACAGTTTCCTCGCAAATAACTTATCCGATCCGTTAATTAAACGCTTCATTGGATAACGATTATGGTGGTCGATTGTACTTCTCCGGTCCAGGCCGTGTCGATCATTTGGCTGATGCCCGCCTCATCAAAGATATAAGCCTTTGGAAAAAGATTTGTGAACTTCACGTCAATGTGATACGTCCCTTTTTGCGAGAATATTGGATCGGTGATGGCCCCGCCTGAGTCATCATCCCACTGTCCCAGCGAGGCCGGAGCAAACCAGCCGAATCGAATTTCTCTGGATTCCCCCGGTTGAATTATGAGGTGATCCTTATTGCCCGGCTCAAACATCCGCAGCAGATTATGGCGCAATGAGATTTGAGTTTCGTTGGGGAGCGTGATCAAGAGCGAGATTTCAGATTTGTCCTCTCGCTCTGCCATATGAAAGCTCTGCCCCTGTTGATAATCGTGGGGAAAACATACATTCGGATGAGCCAGAATCAGCGGCGTGTTGCCGCTATTTTCCAGGCCGGCGATGAGGATTATATTTCCCACCCTGGCCTCTTCCAAATCGTACGCATCTTGCGCCGGTCTGAGTGTCAGCTTGAGAGGTTGTGCGCCATTTTGTTCATCGTCGGCTACTTCAGGCGTGACTGTTGACCCGGTCAATTGTAATATAATACAGGTCTCAAACGTCCTCTTTCCTGTCGAGCAGATATGCCTATCCGCCGCAACTTCAAAAATCTCGCCGGAATAGGGCCAGCCCGTTTTATAGACTAATAGGCAATTGCGGCAATCGGCGTTATATCTCTCAATGTAGGCGCTAAACTCATCTTGGTCCACTTTCTTGAGGCCCCAGTTCCCTCTTACTCTGTAACTCTTGATTGCGCAAGATTGGGAGTATTGAGCGACGACCTCGATGTTTGAGATGTCAAACTGGCCCATATTTTCCGAGCTGGTCAGCTCCGTTTTATCAAAGTAATCATCGGTCCCTCGACCGTCCACACAGCCTTGGGATCGCACCAGATAAATCCCGGCATACAGACATACACCAAAGACGAAAATAGCGCTAACAAGCAAAGCAATCGTTTTTTGACTCATCACAATTAACCCGTAATTACCGTTAATTCTAAGTTTCTTATCACGCACCTCACGTTCTGTTGGGGCAACCAGGCATTGGAAACCTCATCGTGATACCGCTGGTCTGCGAAGGGCCACCCCCAGTCCCAACACCATTCCGACGACGGCAAAGAGTACATAAAACAAGGCGGTTTCCGGTGACAACGCGGTATTAATCGCTTCGCGTGAAAAAAGCGTGCTCAGTTCCCCACCACTCCACCACAGAAATACAAAAGCCGTTGGCCCGATCCCCAGCAGTATGGCGGTGACGGGAAAAGTAATCAGCGGTTTCCAGCCGCCAAGCAAGCGGCGCAGGCCAAAAAGAACCGGCAAGTAGAGCATAGGGATGCATACCAGTAAAGCAAAAAACGATGACAAGAGTACCGCCGCAACGTCGGTGGGGGTTTCGCCAAAGAATACAAATGGAGCGATGTAGAAAGCCACCACACCAGCCAGCGCGCCGATGGGATCAAAAGAATATAGCGCATCCGGGCCCTTCTTCTGGGTCAGCTTTCCTGTATTTGTATGACGTATTTGCTTGATTGAGAGTTCCCAGTATATGACAATCCATCACCGAACGTCAATTCTGGATACATCACAAATGCCTCGAAATTTGCTCGAGCCCCTAAATGGCGTTGCGATCCAAATTGTGACCTGACGTCAACCTGAGCTATCACCCTTTTTGAATTCAAATGAGCTTTTGACTTCGTAATTCTCCTATACCAGGTGCGATCCACAGGTTGCTCGCACCTATATTATACTCGGAACCAAAGCCAAATGGCCTTAAAATACCCTTGATGTCAGCTCCATAATCCAAGTATAATTGCTCATGACCTCTGCACCTTATTCTTTTGTTTTTCGCTTGCGTGCAATATAAGGCAATAGCCATGCGACTTGTCTCGTGGTTGATGAAAAGAAAGGGAAAATGACATATCAACAGCCTGTCGCTGATATAATCAGTTACCATAAACAAGGTGAAGTTCTTCAAACGATATTGAGGCTTAATGACAGCCCGGCCTCGCCGATCGCCCCAGCCTCGCTTTACGAGCCGCAGCAGAATGGAGCAAAGGTGCTGGAACTTCATAAGGTCGTGCGCCGAACCGGAAGCCGCATCACTTTTCAAACCTATGACGATCAGGTTATACCTTTGAAATCTGGCAGCGTATATGATTTCGTAAGTTGGTGGAGCATTGACCAACTTAAATTGGTTCGAGACAGTTCTCGGCAATGGAAAAAAGAAAAATTTATGCCGCGAGACGCGATAGAACTACCGCAGACGGACGCGATCAGGGCGCTTCGTCCGCGGCGCGAAGGCGAAGATGTTATAGACGGAGTTTTAATCGCCAGGGGTTGGGATCATGAACACTGTTTTCTCTGTTGGCGGAAAATTATACAAGGCGAAGATGACGATGACGCGGGGTATTCGGATGGGGAAGAATGGTTGTGTGAGGACTGTTACGAAGCGTATATTGCCTCTGGCCTTGGCCGGAAAATGGGCGAGTGAGTTCGATAAGGTGCTGTTGTTGGGGCGATGGGCCGGGAAAAGAATTTTGATAGGATTGAGTTTGTTGTTCGCGGTCGCCAGCTTGCTGGGTTGTGCCCAGGAGCTATCTGGCCGGCCAGATAACAGTTCGCACCTGGAAATATCTGGCCAGGATCCGGTGAAAGGAGACGTTGCCCCAACGCCTACCTCCGTGAAACTCAACGCCAGGTTCTTTCGAGCGACACCGGAGGGGCAGGCGCTTGTGGCTTATCTCAATTGTGAAGACTTTGATTGTATGGAAACATTGGAAGCCATTAAAGAAATTGGATCTGGCCTGGCCCCTATCCTGGTTGAACTTGCCCAACACGGACCACCGTCAGGTGTCCCCGAGTTAAATGAACGGCTGGCCAGGGAGCGAGTGGTCGTTGCCCTGGGCGAATTGGGTGCTGCCGAGGCAATTGACCCCTTGATCGGCGTACTCACCGAGCCTGATCCAGTCTTGCGAGCCAGAACAGTAACCGCTCTGGGGCAAATCGGCGGGGACAAGGTGCTTGAAGCGCTTCTCCCAATGCTGAAAGATCCTGATCAACTGGTGCGTGAAATGACGGCAAGCGCCCTGGGTCGATTGGGAGATTCTCAAGCGATACCGGCTCTGCAGGCCGCGCTTCAGGTTGAACAGAAAGATCATATTCGCCAAGTCCTAAAAGAGGCCATCGAAATATTGGAATAACGACAAATGGGTGAAGTCATTGTCCTTATTCGCGGTTTGGGCGTGCTGCTGGGTCTGGCCGTACTAGGGGTTGTTTTAATTTCGATAACTGACGGCCTACCGACGACGGCTATCGAGTGAGGCGGTCCCAGTTTAGTGGACACGAGGTTAAGCCCCTAAAGGCAAAGATCTTGGTCAAGACTATTATACCCAACAACATCAAGATCGTATCGTCATAAATCTCAAACGTGAAGCTAAGGCTTTGGGGTTTGACCTGTCAACCAGTATACCACTAAATCAAAAAACCGACTCTAGAAAGTGAGCTGGCCTTTTCGTTGCATTGTTGTTTGGTTCAAGTCAATGCAAAATCAAAGGCGAATGTTATATAATCGGCGTGTTTTTTCTCCCAACTGGTCCGAGGAGCAGGTTGCTTCGACAAACACGCTATCTTTCATTTCACCTCAATTAGTCCCCCCAGTATGATACGACCATCAGTGTAAACCGTTTTCTTATGGCACAACGCCCGCAACATTTTTTGACGTTCTGCCATAATGAAGCGTTGCTGTGTTTTCAAACGACTGTAAAAGAGTGGACAAAAGGGTCGGAGAAAAGATATGTAAGCGAAAGTGTTTTCGGTATGGATGTTAATTAGAAATGATAACGAGATAACGCTATTTCAGGAAAAAGTGTCCCCGCGAAGATAGGGACGCTTTTTGGATTCTTGGGTGTGTGTTTTATAATTGGCCGATGTCTAGGCCAATTTTAGCCACTAAACTTTATGTTCCCCCACCTCGGTCTAATAGGGTTCCTCGTCCCTATCTGACCGGACGGCTGAACGAGGGTCCGCACCATACACCAGGCGTAACCCTCATCTCCGCGCCTGCCGGATTTGGTAAAACCACGCTGGTCAGCGAGTGGGTGCAGGGAAGTGGGCGGCCAACCGCCTGGCTATCACTGGATGAAGGGGATAGCGACCTCGCCCGGTTTCTGTCTTATCTGATTACTGCGTTACAGACATTAGCGCCAAACATTGGCCAGGGGCTGTTGGATTTACTCCATACTTCGCCGCCTCTATCACTGCCGGCCGAATCAATCCTGACGACCCTGCTCAATGAGATTGCGACGCTTCCCGCTGAAGCAGGGCAGGGTTTCGTCCTTGTCCTTGACGACTACTATGTGATTAATGCCCAATCGGTTGACATGGCCCTCACTTTTTTAATCGAACACATGCCGCCGCAGATGCATTTGGTCATTACCACTCGCGAAGACCCATCGCTACCCCTGGCCCGATTACGCGCCCGGGGGCGACTGACCGAACTCCGCGTAGCCGACTTGCGTTTTACCGCCGCCGAAGCCGCCGAATTTCTCAACCAGGTGATGGGCCTCAACCTCTCGGTAGCAGACATCACTGCGTTGGAAGACCGCACCGAGG
>JBFGLD010000423.1:0-5647 GCA_041576335.1 Anaerolineae bacterium
GACTGTTGCCTTGAAATTTGCCCAATTCATAACCGATGTCGAAAGTCAGATGATATTGTTGGAACAAGCCGATAAAATTCCTGTAAACAGCAATATCAATATGGCCGATTCCCCCGCCATAGACGGTTTCATTCAACAGGCGAATGTGGCCACTGTTATCCCCAATGTACCTGAAGCAGATGCGCTTTTTGAGTGGGGAGACTGGGTTTATGAACAAGTGCTGGAAAATGATATTGACCCTCTTGATGCAGCTCGTGATTTTGCCAATTTGGTGGATGCAACCAACGGCCTGGAGGTCGCCGAGAAATCGGTGGATGTGGAGTGCCATGAGGAAGGGGAAATTTCATTGTGGCACAGTTGGACAGAGGTGGAGCAGCACGCCTGGCAAACCGTAATTTCCGATTTTAACATAATTTGTCCCAATGTTCAGATAACCGAAACATTTATCCGAGCCGAAGATTTTACTCCGACATTGATCGCTACCTTGGAAGCTGACGGCGAATTACCTCCACCTGACTTCTTTATAGCTCCCCATGCCCATTTAGAAACATTCCACACCTATGATCTGGTTCAGGATATTACGGCCTTGATTGATAAAGAAACGTTAGTTGACTACTTGCCGAAAGCCATTGCGGCGTTTTCTCTTGGTGATAAGTTATATGGGGTTCCACAGTCCCTCGATTTGCCCGCACTTTATTATCATCCGGATTTGGTTGGAGAAGCCGCCAAAACCTACCAGGACTTATTAGATCAAGCAACACAAGGCCTCAACTTAGCCATGAATGCCCATTTTCAGGATATCTTTTGGGGAGCTTCTGCTTTTGGTTGCCGGCCGTGCCAGACGGGACAATTTCTTGATGAAACAGGCGGGTTGCTGATTACAAACGCAGATCTAACGAATTGGCAGACCTGGTTAAAACGTGGGTCCCAAACCGGCAACTTTATCTTTAGCACTGACCAGGCGGTGCTGGAAACGATGTTTTTAGAGAGTCAGGTAGCTTACCTGGTTGCCGGTCCTGCTTTTCTAAATGAGGCTCAATCTACATTGGGGATTGCCAATGTCGGTCTTACCGCACTGCCGCTTGGCGAAGAACAGCAAGCCTCAAGACCATTTTTGCAGGTTGACGGATTCTACTTCCATAAAGAGGCCACCGAGGAACAAACCAAATTAGCCTTGAAGTTTGCCAAATTTGCCACTTCAAAGGCAAATCAAACCTTGTTGATGCAAAAGGCTAATTTCGTTCCAGTTAAGAGTTTAGCCATTGCCACGGCTGATGATCCGGCGGTCGTCACTTTCATCTCTGAAATTGAAACAAGCGTTCTGCTGCCCAAACAGAGTATATTGACTGCCCTTGAAGAGAGTGGCATTTTCCACATCTTTGATGATTTAGCTGACATCGTTGCCCACCAATAGTGTCACGTGTTAGGTGCGACCTTACAATTGATATTCAACAAGTAAACGAGGTCATATGATTATGCTTGATCATTTAGATTTTTCAGAGCTAACTAACGTCATTAATAAACTGATTATCTTTATCCACCGTCCTGAGGTACGTTTACAAGTTCTAATCATTATCCTGACTTTTTGTATAGCCGGTATCTTGTCTAAGGGTATCTGGTTTTGGTTGGGACCTCGCTTGTCTGAAGTGATAGATAATGTCGTTAGTGACAAGGCCCAGCTTGCTTGGAAAATACTGCTTGTAACGGCAAGGGTCATTTCATTTCCCTTAATCGGTATTTTGATCTTAAATGTGGCGAGTACGAACCTACAGGTGGAGGGACATATTACCGGCTTGCTTGTTCGGTTCACCTGGGTATTCTGGACAATACTCGCCTTTCAATTGTTAATCCCGCTACTATATTCTGTCTTCACCAAGACAACCCTGCGCCGATACCATTATCGGTTACTCACCCCTTTACTTATTGTCGTGATTCTCCTTGAAATTATCGATAATCTGGCCGATCTTAATGAGTTAGGTCAGGTAGTGTTGCTAGAGGTATTTACGAATCCGGTGACGCTAGGGGCTTTGTTTGTGGCTACCGTAGGGCTTTATTTCTGGACAGATACGGTTCACGTCATTCAAGATATGATATATCATCTCCTGCAGCGCTTTACCAATGCTGACCCTGGTAGTACAAAAGCAACGCTGACCCTGATTCGGTACGTACTCGTGATCGCGGGCATCATCTTTGCCCTCAGCCAGTTAGAACTTGATCCCGCCACGCTTGCAGTCATTACCGGTGGCTTGTCGGTTGGAATTGGGTTCGGTTTGCGCGAGGTATTGAGCAACTTTATCAGCGGTATATTTCTTCTCTTTGAGCGTTCTTTACACCCAGGCGATGTGATCGAGATTGACGGTCAACTTTGCGTTGTAGAAAGCTTACGTATTCGCACTACAACGGTTCGTACTCTTGACAATGTCGAGCTAGTCATTCCTAACCAGATGTTCTTTACCTCGTCTTTTCAAACCTACACCGGCAGCGATAAGATGGTGCGCTTACCAATGATAATCAATGTCAGCTGTGCGAATAATATGCAGTCCGTAATGCTCCTCTTAAAGCAGACGGCCAAACAGCACAAAGATGTGCTAACGGAGCCCGTCCCCTCCGTATTTTTTAACAAGTTTGGTGATAATGTTGCTGAATTTCAATTGAATGTTTGGCTCGATACCCCTCTGAAAATTCCAACGGTGCAGAGCGAGATCAGGTGCAGGGTCTGGGAAGTTTTTCAAAAACAAAATATTGACTTGACTTTCCCAGATATGGCGCTGCACTTTCCCAAAAAATTACCAATTATGCCGGTACCCCTATCAGCTTTAGAGCCCAAAAGCCAGTAAATGTAACCAATACGGTCTCCAGACCGTATATCGAATACTCTTGGCAGTATGCTGCCTAATCAACGATTTCCTGCTTGAGGGGACGGTCATTAGTAGAACCCCTGACTTCTTTCACAAGGCTCACCGGATTTTCGAGGGGCTAAGGAAAATGCACCGCGAGCTAGACTGTGGTCATCGTGGATAATCAGGGGGTTACTCATTGCGACCTCGTTTATCACCCCCTGCGTGAGTGATAATGTTAAGATTCCCTTGTCAATCGTTCCAAGAAATGGTATCATTAGACCGTGAAACGAATGGATAGTACAAAAGGGCAATAGCGTATTAGTTCAAAACCATTTATGGTATACTATATTCGTTTAACTAAGAAGGTGGAGTGCCTCAATGAGTAACAGAACCGCCACGCTGCAGGATTTTATTGCCAACGCGACATCCGTTTTGCACCAGGTTGAGATGAGTTTGACCGATTTGGCGCAGACGGCCTTGTTAGAACATGGGTCGTCTCTCTCAGATCAAGAGAACGGGAATTTTGGTAACCGGCCTAACGCTGACCCCCGTTTGCAGCATGTCAGCCAGCAGCTCCTTAAGCTGTCCGAACACAGTAGATTGTTAAAAAATTACCTGCAAAATAGTCTCGACTCTCTGCCCGCAATCGGTGACCACTGGCCTCAAATCCGGGTATTACAGAGTCAAGAGGAAGAGCGGGCCCAGTTAGCCCGTGAATTAGAAGATGGGGTTGGGCAACTACTGGCCAATGCCATCTTCGAATTGGCTTCGTGTCGTCATCTATTGGACGGAGAGCGAGAAGCTGTCGCCGATGGGCTCAATGCATTGCAGGCTGAATTGGAGCACGGGCTAACTGATATCCGTCATTTTATTACTAATTTGGAACCGGCGACAATTTTGAGTAATTTCGGCCTGGCCGGCGGGATTCGACGTTATTTGGAACAGTACGAAGTCAAAACCGGTTTGAAAACCCAACTATTGATGAAAACTAACATGGGACGCCTGCCCAGCATCGTCGAGACGGCGATATTTCGCATTATTCAAGAAGCCTTGAGCAACGTGTTCCAACATGCCGGCGCAACCCAAGTTGATGTTGTTGTCGAAGAAATTGAGGGTGCACTCCAATTCAGTGTCATCGACAACGGCGACGGGCTTATCTCGGAGAAAATTTCCACAGATAAGAGGAACTTGGGGCTGGCCAGAATGGTGGATTATGCCGAGTTGCTGAACGGCACATTGCGGATTTTGAGCGAACCTGGACAGGGTACCCAGGTTATTTTTGTCGTTCCCTATCCTACCTTGTGACGCTAAAACGCCGTAGGCCGGCAGCCAATATCAGTCTAACCAGTCAGCCAAAACTTTCCGGATGGGAGAAAAAGGAATTATGACCAAAACAAGTTTAATGCTCGTTGACGATCATCCTCTATTTCGACAGGGCTTACGCCGCGTACTGGAGGCGGAAGAGGATTTAGAGGTGATTATGGAAGTCTCCGATGGGGAGGAGGCGCTACGCCTGGCCAAACAGCTGGCCCCCAACGTAGTATTAATGGACATCAACCTGCCTCGCATGAACGGTTTGCAGGTAACGCGCGAATTAAAACAAGCCGTACCAGAGGTGGCCATAATTATACTCACCGCGTATCACGATGATGAGCAAATTTTTCACTCCGTTCGGGCCGGGGCTGCGGCTTATTTCCCCAAGGATGTCACCCCGCGTCGGCTGGTCGAAGCTATTCGTCAGGTAAGTAAAGGAAATTACGTAGTTGATGATGAGGTGTTAAATAAGCCGGAGGTCGCCACCTGGCTGCTGCAGCAGTTTGATAAGGTGGCCTACGTCGACGGTCTGCCAAATGATATGTTTGCCCCGCTCTCTCCTCGAGAAATGGAGATTTTGCAGCATATTGCCAGAGGCCAAAGCAATAAAGAGGTCGCTTACGAGCTGGGCATCAGCCGCCAGACCGTCAAAAACCACATGACAAGTATTTTGCGTAAGCTGGCCGTAAACGATCGAACCCAGGCCGCACTGTACGCAGTTCGACGGGGTTGGATCCGTTTGAATGATGATGAACACCGCTGAAAGAGCAGCATTACCCCAAGAATGAGCAGGGTGACGATGACGACCATATTGGTGCTATGTTCCTATCTGTATACTGCCGGCCCAATGAGCCCTACCCCATTCCTACTGCAAATATAGGGAACTTTCTATGAATCTATCCGATTATTCAGTTGAAGAGCAAAAACCGCCGGAAGTAACGGGCCCACCACCGCCCGCACAAGTGATCGAACAAACCAGCAGTGAACATGCTCAAATTCAAAAAGAATTAAAAGAAATTGGAATTCTAATTAATCAAAGCACCTCAGAAGTTGAAAAGTTGGCGCAGCATAATGCGCAGCTAACCAACAAAGTGCGGGCAATGGAAGATAATATCGATACCTTACCACGCCAGGATATCAAAGAAATCTACACGGCTGCCCAGGAAGCCCAGATGCGCCTGTTTATGATGCGCGGCCAGGTGGAACAGTTACAGAGTCGTCAGGGGAACTTGAAGCGATACGCCGAAAGCCTACGTCGAATCTTGGACATTGCTGATACTTTGATTGGCAGTTACGAAGGTGGCAGCGCTGCTGGCGGCGAACAAGGGGGCGGCGTTGGTAGTGAAAGTATGGGCATCGTCAAAATCATCAATGCCCAGGAAAACGAGCGGCAGAGTCTGTCTAACCGTTTACACGATGGCCCGGCTCAATCGCTTACCAACCTAATCCTACAAGCGGAAATTTGTGAACGCCTGTTCGACTCTGACCCGACC
>JBFGLD010000424.1:0-5640 GCA_041576335.1 Anaerolineae bacterium
CGCCAAACCGGGTAAAACAGTCGGGCATCACTAATATCATCGGCTGCACCTGATCCCTGACGATGAGGCGATCCATCCGCTCTTGGATATTCTCGTCAAAGGCGGAGTCGTTCAGCATAAACGTGCCGCGCCCGGTAAAACCGCTTAGCAGGTAAACTACGGGATAGTGGGCTTGCGTTTCATCATAACCCGGGGGCAGATAAACCGGAATTTGGCGAACGTGAGGGTCGCCCAGGGGGTTGTGCCGCAGCACCTCGCTGGTAAGGCTTTCGATTATGATTCTGCTCTGGCTAGACATAAGTCTTGCTCCGGGGCGTGGCTTTAACAGGACTCATAAGAATTCCCGCGTTAAATCTTGCAGCATTATTGCCGATAAATATAACAATGGCTAACGAGGCCGTGTTGAGATTATGAGGTTCGGATTGACCTTTGTCAAGTGATCCGCCAATTTCAGTTCAAAATAGACCAATATTTTCCTTTGTGGTAAGATTATCGTGATTTAACAGACTCTTAACCGGCGAGCGTTCGACTTGGACATTCGGGTAATCATTCCAACCTATAACGAAAAAGAGAATATAACTGCTTTAGTGAATCGAATATTAGCCTTGGATCTTAATGTTCGGATCATTATCGTGGATGATAACTCTCCCGATGGTACAGGCCATCTTGTTGATAAGCTGGCTAAAGACAATGTCCGGATTAGCGTTATCCATCGCCAGAGCAAGTTGGGCCTGGGCACGGCCTATATTGCCGGCTTTAAGGAAGGTTTGGCCGAAGGCGCCGAGCGCCTGATCACGATGGATGCAGACTTTTCGCATGACCCGTCGTTTATACCGGCCCTGGTGGATTTGGCCGGCCACTTCCACATTACGATTGGGTCGCGTTATATCCCCGGAGGTGGTGTCCTAAATTGGGGGCACCGCCGTCGTTTTCTGAGTTGGGGAGCTAACAGGTTTGCCCGCACGATGCTGGGTCTAAAAGCCAATGATTGTACGGCCGGCTTTCGCTGCTATCACCGCGAAGTGCTGCTCGACATCGATTTGGATCGGATATTTTCAGACGGCTACTCATTTTTGGTGGAAATGATTTTCAAGTGCCAGCGGCAAGGTTATTCCATTGGCGAAATCCCGATTATTTTTGCTAACCGGGAGCGGGGCCAATCAAAAATATCTCAGCGTGAGATTTATAAGGCGATGTATACGGTCATACGGTTGGCTGCCGGCCGAATGAAGCCGAAACAACCGGGCCGGGTGTCAACGCTGCCGCCGCTGCCCCCGGAGGTTGACGGCTCGAAAAAAAAACTGGTTGAAGAAACGGCCTCACCGTAGTCTAAGAGACTGTTTTAGAAGTATCGCCGGCTAGACTGGGCCAGTCTGAATTAGAGTGATTTAAGCTCAGATTTGGCCGGAATTGCCGGACAGAAGCTCAAATCTGAGAACATTTTAAGACTGGCCCAGTCTTTTGAAACAGCTTCTAAATTTCACCGATTTTGGGACGTGTCGGTCAATGAGATGTGACAAGAAGCCGATGGGGAAGCAATGCTTTCAAACGATACAATAGACGGAGTGGTACCCTTGACAAAATTACGGTCAAGGCATAATTCAATATTTACTTTTCTACCGGAAACGTGTATTTGGTATTTAGATTGGCGACGACCAATTACTTAATTCCGGGTGAAAAGTTGCTTGTGGACAGCCACGAAGGATTTTTTTGTTGCAAAACGCCAGACATTCCTCAGTTCACGCCTCATCGACCTCATTCTATGTGATCCTCGGCCTTTTTCTGAGCAGCCGCTTGATGCTGCTCTTGGCTTTCCCGCCCGAAAACCTGATCACCTATGGTGATTTTCGCTACTATTTTGATCTTGCCGATATGACTCGGCAGGGCTTCTATCCTTTCCTTGATTACTGGCAAGAGTATCCACCGATTTTTCCCTACCTTAACATTGCTGTCTATTTTTTGGCCGGTCAGCAGTTCAAGAATTATATCGTTTTACTCGCCTTCATGCTTCTGCTATTTGATTGCGCTAATCTTTACCTGCTCTACCGGTTGGCGCTGGCGCTGCGAGGACCGGTCCGGGCCATACAGATTGCCTGGATTTACACGGCGGTCTTCGTCCCCATCTTTTTCCTGCTAGGCAGCTTTGATACGCTCACGACCTTTTTTATTTTGCTGGCCCTCTACGCTTTAACGGCGCGAAAAAATAAACTTTTAGCGATGGCACTTGGTCTTGGAACGATGGTCAAGTTTTTGCCGGCGGTATTGGTGGCGACCGTCTGGCGCGCCCGGGGATTTAGGGCGGCAGTGGTTTTTGGAGCTGCCACGCTCATCATCAGCCTGCTGGTGTTGGGCCCTTTTTATGCCGCCAATCCGGCCATGGTGCGGGCCTCGCTGCTGTCACAGCCCAGTAAATCCTCGTACGAAACCGTCTGGGCGCTGGTCGACAATAATTATACGACCGGCAGTTTTGGCCCCCTCGCAGACCGGCTGGATCCGGCCAACGCGACCCGTCCCCTCAACAATCCGGCTCGCATTCCCGGTTGGCTGACATTTATTCCCTTTGGCTTGGTCGGATTCTATATTTTTACTCGACCACAGGTGTTAGCAGATGGTAACGCGGATGCAGTTATCTTTACGACGCTCACCTTAGTTATTTTTTTCCTGTGGTCTCCCGGCTGGAGTCCCCAATGGCAGACGTTTCTGATCCCGCTGCTCTTACTGGCCTTAACGGAGAGCCGGGCAATCTTATTTATCATTGTTCTGGGCTTTATCAACTTTTTAGAATGGCCGCTAATCTTGTCACGGGGAATGAGCCAGTGGCTGCCCATCACGGTTATCGCCCGCACGTTCATATTCATTCTGCTCGGGGTAGAGCTGTATCGCAATTTGATCGCGCCCGCCGGCCGCAGGGGAGAAGTCCAAAATTAGAAGAAATTTATGGATCTGGTCAAAATGGGGCAACCTTACAGCGGACGATTACTAAGTCTATCCACTCAAAAGTTACTGGTCGCGATCGTGTTTATCGCCATATTTACGATGGCGATACGTGTGCCCGTTGACACCGATACCTGGTGGCACTTGCGCTCCGGTCAGTACATTGTTGATAATCTGACTTTTTTTGCGACCGATCCTTTTTCCCATACTCAGCTGGGTAAACTATGGCTTTATCCAAAGTTGGGGCAGGTGTTTTGGTACGGACTGTTTGCCCTCGGCAGTTGGACCGGGTTGAGCCTGGGCTTGGCGACATTGGTCACGGCGGCTTTTGCCCTGGTCTGGCCCGTGACGCCGGGCAACGGGTATATACGAGCCTTTGCCACGATATTAGGGGCGATAACCTCTTCGCTTATTTGGATGGCCCGGCCGCAGATCATTTCATTTTTGCTGGCCGGGTTGGTTCTCTTCTTACTGGAGCGGTACAAACGTACGGGATCGCGAAAAATTTACAGCCTGCCGCTTATCACGATGCTGTGGGCCAATCTGCACGGCGGCTACGCCATTGCCCTGATGCTGGTGGCGTCTTACGTAATTGGCGAAAGCGTCAATCGCTTGACCAGGCACTCCGACGATCCGGTATTGTCCTGGCGCCAAATTGGCATCTTGCTGGGAGTGGGGCTGGTTAGTTTGGGGACGGTCGCCCTCAACCCCTACGGTTGGAAAATGTGGGTCTACCCTTTTCTCACAGTCAATATTGGCATCTTGCGCGAGGCCATTCAGGAATGGAACAGCCCTAATTTCCATATGCCGATCACCTGGCCATTTGTGGTCATGGTACTATTAACCTTGACTGCCATGGGACGAGCCGGTCGCCGCGTGGATTGGAGTGACTTGGCCCTGGTTGGCTTGTGGGGCACGTGGAGCCTCATCGCCGTGCGCAATGTTGGCCTGTACGGTTTGCTCACGGTGCCGGCCCTGGCTCGCTACGGGGATGCAGCCTTAGGGTCTTTCCTGCCGGAAGGACCACGAACAACGGCCGGGAAATCCTCACGGCTTTTGATCCGCTTAAATTGGCTGCTGCTGGCCATCGTCGGACTGGCCGCGCTGGCTCAGATCAGCCTAACTTTGGCCCGGAATGGGAATATGGTTGAGGAAACCAATGTGCCTGCCGGCGCCGTTCAATTTATTCAAGCCAGCAAACCGGCCGGTCCTCTGTTCAATAGCTATAATTGGGGTGGTTACCTGCTCTTCAAGCTTTGGCCGGAGTATCCTATCTACATCGATGGTCGAACCGACCTGTACGAAGATGACTTCATCCGCCGCTATCTCAACGTAATGGCCGCCGGCGAGGGATGGCAGCAGACGCTAGATGACGATGGCATCAATTTGGTACTCGTCGAGCATACCAGTGCTTTGGCCAAGGTCATGCTCCAGGAGCCTTCCTGGCAAAGGCTGTACCAGGACGAGCTGGCGGTAGTCTTTGCCCGCCAATAGTTACGAGCCTTGTTTAGCTTCAGGAACTTGAAAATGACTCACGGCACCCTCTCGCCAGTCGAGCGAACCTATCGATGGCTGTACCTGTCAACACCCAGCCTACTCATCGCGATTGTCTTTATCGCCATATTTACGATGGCCGTACGTGTCCCGAACAGCCCCGACACCTGGTGGCATCTACGCACCGGACAATTTATCGTTGAGCACCAAACCCTGCCCGTAACCGATCCCTTTTCACACACCAAGGTAGGGGATTTATGGATAAACCATGGTTGGTTAGCCCAAATATTGTTGTATCTTCTCTTTACTGTTGGCGGCTGGGGCGGGCTGGCTCTGGCGGTGGCAGCGCTGGCGACGCTTGCATTCTGGTTCGTTTGGAAACAAATCGAGGGCAATATCTTCGTGGCCGCCTTTGTCACGGTATTGGGGGCTATTGTCTCGTCGGTCGTCTGGGTGGCTCGACCACAGATGCTAACTTTTATGTTGACTGCGATCATGGCTTACAAACTACATCGTTTCAAACGGCACGACGAAAACTTGCTGCCCTGGCTGCCGCTGTTGATGCTGCTCTGGGCAAATATCCATGGCGGGTTTGCCATTGGTTTTATGTTGATGCTGGCTTATCTTATTGGCGAGGTGATGAATCATCTCACAGGTCATCAAGATGACCCGGTCTTAAGCTGGTCTCGCCTCAGGCATCTGATTGTAGTGATGTTGATTAGTTTGGCTGTGGTCGTAATTAACCCGCACACCTGGCGCATGTGGTTTTACCCGTTTCAAACCGTGGGCATTGGCGCGCTGCGCGATTTTATCCAGGAATGGCAGAGTCCCGATTTTCATTCCCGGGAAGTTTTGCCCTTTATGATCATGCTTATGCTGGTCATCGCTGCCCTAGGCCGGGCCGGGCGCAAAGCAGACTGGACGGATCTGACCTTGATTGGTTTGTGGACGGCCTGGTCTCTATTTGCCGGACGCAACATCGCTATTTTTGGCCTGATCGTCACCCCGGTTTTAGCCCGCTATGCCGACGTGGCCTGCCTTCGTCAGTGGCAAACGTGGGGGCACCAACGGTTGCCCTTTTCCTCGTCCGCCCCGCCTCGCAGCAGCCTCGTCCCTATTGCCAACTGGCTTCTGTTGGTGCTGGTGGTTGTGGCTGCCCTGATTAAGATTGCTCTGCCCCTAAGCCCTCAAATCAACCTGAAGGCCGAGCAG
>JBFGLD010000425.1:0-5619 GCA_041576335.1 Anaerolineae bacterium
TAACCTGACGATGAAGGTCTTTAATGCCCTGATCTATGGTAAGCAAACGGCCGGGCTAAGCATGTCGATTGTTGATTACGATACCTTCTTTTATCCCCTCGATGCAATCGCAAACTGGAACAGGATTTATGGTAGAAGAGGCTTTACCCAATATCAATTTATTTTACCGAAAGAGAGTAGTCGGGCCGGTATGGCCAAAATTCTGAGAAGGATTACCGATAGTGGGCGGGCATCTTTTTTGGCTGTGCTTAAGCTGTATGGCAAACAAAACGGATATTTGCCGTTTGCGATGAAAGGGTACTCGTTGGCGTTGGACTTCCCCATCACAAATGGGCTGTTCGAATTTTTGGATGAGTTAGACCAAATCGTGCTGCAGCACGGCGGACGGCTTTATTTGACCAAAGATGTCCGCATGAAGAAGGAAATGTTTTTGCAGAGTTACCCCAACGTAGAGACGTTTATTGATCGAGTCAAGGATGTCAATCGAACCGGTAAGTTTCGGTCATTTCAATCTGATCGGGTGGGTATCACCTGATGAAGCATGCGTTAATTTTGGGCGCCACCTCAGATATTGCCAAAGCTCTGGCGCATCAGTTCGCCGAGCACGACTTTCATCTTGTATTGGCAGCTCGCCAGTCGGAACGTTTGGCGGACGTTGTAACCGATCTTGAGATCAGGCACAACATAACGGTGGAGGCGGTTGAGTTTGATGCCTTGGACTACGCAAGCCACGCTAATTTCTATCAAGGGTTGTCGTCACGACCTGACGTTGCTATTTGCGTTTTTGGCTATCTGGGCGATCAAGAAACAGCGCAAACTGACTTTTCAGAAGCAGCCCGAATTATCAACAGTAATTTCAGCGGGGCCGTGTCAATTCTGGAAATTGTTGCCGCCGATCTCGAAGAGCGCGGCTCAGGCACAATTATCGGTTTCAGTTCGGTGGCCGGGGATCGGGGCCGGCAGAGCAACTACGCCTATGGCAGTGCTAAAGCGGCCCTCACCGCGTATCTGTCGGGCTTGAGAAACCGGCTGGCCAAATCGAACGTGCACGTGATAACGGTAAAACCGGGCTTTGTCCAAACCAAGATGACGGCAAATTTAGCACTGCCCGGTCCGGTTACAGCCAAACCGGAACAGGTAGCCGAGGATATATTCAAAGCCTATTCAAAAAAGAGTGACGTCCTCTATACCCCCTGGATGTGGCGCTACCTGATGCTCATTATTCGAAATCTGCCCGAGTCAATCTTCAAACGATTAAGTCTTTAATCCAAAACAAACAAACAGGCCCGGCATGAGTTACGGGCCTTTTTGTTTTTCGCTAAGCTATTTAAAGTTGTTTGCTCAAAAGCAAGCTGTTCGATGAAGCGTTAAATTCTGGGAAGTCCGGCCAGGTTCAAGCCGCTATTGGACCGCGTCTTCAAACTGGGACTCACTGAATATAACCTTGCGAGTTAATACATACCAGCTGGTGATGGTGCGGAAGCGATCGCTCGGTTTGGTCATCGGTGCCAGCTGGACGTCGAACACGTCTTTGCTCACGGCGTAGGTATACACCGGGTGAAAAAGGATTAGGGCTGGAATTTCCTCGGCGAAGATTTCCTGAAATTCGAAATAATAATCATTACGTTGTCCGGTATTCGTAATCGCTCGGGCTGCCTCCAACAGCTTGGAAGCGTGCTGGTTACGCCATCCGGCGTAATTTTGACCATTGTCAATTTGAGTTTCGTGCCAGAGGGGATACGGATCGGGATCACCTGCTAGAAGTACTTCGGCCAGCGCAGCCTGATAATCATGTTGGGCCAGCCGTTCGCCCAGTCCCGCCCCCACAATTTCAACCGTGGCAGCGATGCCAAGTTGCTGCCACTGCTCACTGATAAGCGTAGCTATCCCGATTTTATCGGGATCATCGCTGCTGAGCAGGGTGAAAGCAAGCGGTCGACCTTCCTTATCACGCACGCCATCACCGTCTCGATCGATCCAGTCCGCTTCCTCGAGTAGGGAAATTGCTTTCGCCGGTTCGTAGGCCACAACCGGTTGTTCGTGATTGTACGCCCAACTCCAGCGGCGGATGGGCCCATTGGCCACAAGTCCCTGCCCGTGCAATGCTTGATCGATGATAGCTGCGCGATCTAGTGCCATCAGCAGGGCCTGTCGCACCTTAGCTTCTGTAAAGAACGGTGTGGTTTCCGGCGTCAGCAAGTTTAGATAGATGAGGATGTAACCGGATAAGCGAGCTGTGTATAGGTTAAGCGACTCGTTGTCCTGAACGGTGGCAATAGCTTGTGGGGGTATATTGCCAATTCCCTGGGTCTGGCCAGTTTCGTAGGCCGCGATAGTTTCTTGATAGCTGGGATAAAATCTCAGTTCGACCTGCGCCAGCCGCGGCTTCGGATTGCTATGAAGTGGATTGGCTGAGAGCCGGGCGAATTGCGCTGTCACTTCCTTCAACTTGAAAGGACCCGTGCCGACCGGTTTGAGATTGAAGGGGTGGCTCAACAGGTCACGTGCCGAGACGTCACGGAGCAAATGCTCTGGCAAGATGCCAATCGTGGTAAAATCGACGAAGGCAGGAAACGGTTCAGATAAGATAAAGCGAATCGTGTAATCATCTAGCTTCTGGACGGTTACGGTACGCCAAAGCTCACCGAGGTAAGGCACCCCGGGGAATTCAGGGTCTTGCATCAAGCCAATTGTGAACACGACGTCGTCAGCCGTAAACCGTTCGTTATCCTCCCAGCGGACGTTCTCTTTTAATCTAAAGAGATAAACAAGCCCGTCTGCACTAATCTGCCAACTCTTGGCCAAATCCGGCTCGAACCCACCATTGCCGTCGGCGCGAGTGAGCCCGTTGAAAATGAGGGCGGTTAAATCTTGATCAACGCGATTGTATTGGGCCAGCAACGGGTTAATAAACTGAGGCACGCCGGCCACGCCCTCAACATAACGGCCACCAATGTCGGGCACGGCGATAGTTTTGCGGGAAAAGGCCAGAACCCCCAGAAATGCCAGCGTTAGGCCAATCCCGGTGAAGGTAATAATTGCTTGCCAGCGAATATAATGTCCCAAGGAGTGATCAGGTTCCTATTGGGCCAATACGACCGAAATCATCGACACGATGAAAAACATAAGGGTCAGTCCAATCGTAATATGATATAATGATTTTTCAACCCCCCGCTTGGTGCGATAAATTCCCCCATCCCCGCCAAATATACCGCCCAAACCGGATCCCTTCGCCTGCAATAAGACGAGGATTATGATAACGATCGAAATAATAATTTGAACAACCTGAAAAGCTACACGCACTGTAAGGCTCCTTTATTGAAAGACAATCAACCATAAATTATAGAGCAGGCTGACTTATTCAACAAAAACAACTTGAGTAATTGGCTGAACTGGGCAAGTGTTGTTCCCATTTCGCTGCAAATGCACGAACTGTGGTATACTAACAAAGTACGGGTCAATACAACTTATTAGTCGAGGATAAGCGATCGATGGGAGACTCATTGGCGAACGCTTTACCATGGCCGGGTCGAAACAAAGCCCAATCGGCCAGTTCAGAAACAACCCCCGGTGGCACTGCAGAGACACGTTGGGTAAAAGTCGCCGTAAATCTGAGCCCGGCCGAAGCGGCTATCATCAAGGGGCGATTAAATAGTGAGGAGATTCCGGCCATCGTCCAACAAGAGGCCATGGGGATCATGCTCGGATTGACGGTAGGCCCTATGGGCTCGGCCACAGTGCTGGTACCAGAACCTCTGGCCGAGCGCGCTTTAATTATTTTGTCCGAAACCTTTGAGGCCGAGGAGGAAGAGGATTGGGGCGAGGCTGACGGTGAGTTGGAAGATGAAAAATAATTAGTTATTTGTTTCCGGTCTCACCCGCTTGACCTTAATTACATGGCAAGGTGTCTCACGGCCGGTCTCCAAATGGCTAATCGCCAATGGCCATAACGTCTGTTTCTTCATCTCCAATGACCGTCCACTTGCGAGGACCACTTGCCGGCGTGGATGCCGGTAACGCCGGCGGAAGGTAGGGCTGGTTTCTGTCGGCTGCGTTGACCACAACAACCGGTGGGGGTTGGGAAGCCTGGGTCGTAAATCGCTGCAGCCTGCTTTGTTGGCGGGTTATGACAAACATGACGATCACGGTAGCTGGTACGCTTGCCAGGATGCCCAAGGCTACCCCCACAATGACAGCCAAGGCATCCGTACTGATCCGAATCCCAAGGATGATAGTGAAGGTAATGCCAACAGCCAAGCTAATGACCACCAGTCCTCGTTTCATCGATGCCTACTTGATTAATCGCAATTGATGTCCAAACATGAAGTCAAACCCTCGTCGGCGCCTCGATTTTGTCGGGGCTAAGCGCGCGGCGGGGCCGTCTGTGCCGGTAGCGGCCAGGGTCTGGGGGCTGTGTTCATCCGGCTCAAGCCACTGCCGGCCCGAACGCATCCCCCCTTGCAGTCGTTCTATGACTTGCGTGATTTCGGCTGCAGAAGCGTAAGCGGCCTGAAACCGGGTAACGTTTCCCTTAGCAACCAGCAGAAAATCGCCCCGCCCCAGCAACTTCTCGGCACTGGTATTGGGAATTCCGGCTGCAATCCGCGCATCATCGGCGCTGGCCACGCTGCCAACGAGTCGTACCGGAAAATTGCTGCGGGTCAGCGAGCCGATCGACGCCGCCAGGGGCTTCTGTGTACAAGCAATCAAATGTATGCCGGCACTGCGCCCTCGCTGCGTGAGCCGGGTCATCAGGCGATCCATTGCTTTTCCCCCTTGTTCCATCAAGTCGGCCAGTTCGTCGATAAAGATGAGTAAGCGTGGTTCGGAAATGTTTCCCTGATCCCGGCGAAGCATTTCGCTCACCATTTCGCCCAATAGAAAAATTGCCTGGTGAACCTCGCCTACAATTGGTCGCAGCAAATGGGGTAAATGAGCCTTTCGGTGATTTGACCCGCCGAAGCAAGCAAACCCCATCCGTTTGGGGTCGATGAAAATCATCTGCACTTCACCCAGCCGGTTGTGCATTGCCAGCGATAAAGCAATGCTGCGGGCCAGAGCCGTCTTCCCGGAGCCGGTTGTGCCCGCAATAAGTACGTGAGCGACTTCCGGCGAGGAGAGACGCAGCAGTAGGGGCAATCCCACCTCGTCTAGCCCCAATATGGCCGTTTGCCGGGGAATTTCATCCAGTTGCCGGCACAACAGCGTCAAGCGCACTGCTTGGGCATCGCTTCGAGGAACCTCAATTTGGACGGTGGCCCCTTGTCGTACGACGCGAATATTCTGGACTCCAAGGCGCAGGGCTATCTCTTCTGACAGAGCCACTACCCTTGAAACTTTTGTCGACAACTCCGGTAATAGCTGGTATCGTACCCATCTTGGGGTGATTGTGCCGCCAAGTACCCGGCCCGGCACCCGGTGACTGCGTAATACGACTTCAATCTGGTCGGCCTGATGCTCCAGAGCGTGTTCTGTAGATACGGATGGCTCCATACAAATTCCCCTTCGGTATAAATAAGCAGACCTGACAGGCTGTCAATTGGGCCAAGCCAACTGGTTGCCAATGGCGCTCACTTGCGGCGACCTACATGGGTCCGGTCTACTGATTATACTAGAACA
>JBFGLD010000426.1:0-5615 GCA_041576335.1 Anaerolineae bacterium
CTGCAATGAGTTGGGGGATTGTGCCGACCCGAAGATCACGATCAACCAGATCCGGGACGGGGCCTATGAGCCGGTCTTCAGCAGTGGCGAAGAGATGGCCGCAGCCGGAGAAGCTATGGCAGAGACCGGCGAGGCTATGGCGGTCGATATCGAACCGATCCGGATTGCGATTGTGATGCCCAGTACGACCACCGATCTGGCCTGGAGTCAGGCAATTTTTGATTCCCTGAAGCGAATTCAAGCGGCAGCGGGCGGAGAGGACGTCGTTGAGATTGCTTTTTCAGAAAGTATGTTTAACGTAACCGATGCAGCAGCAGCGCTGCGCGACTATGCAGCGGATGGCTACGATCTGGTTATCGCTCACGGAACGCAATATGGGAGCTCTCTCTTTGAGATTGCCCCGGACTTCCCCGATACGAGCTTCGCCTGGGGAACCGCCACCGATACCGGTGAAAACGACGGCCTGACAAACATTTATGCCTATGAGGCGCGGGCCGAGCAGGGTGGTTATGTCAATGGCGTGCTGGCCGCCAATCTCTCCCAGTCCGGAGTCATTGGTGTCGTTGGACCGGTTGAAGCAGGTGATGCCAAACTCTACATCGATGGTTTTGTTGCCGGAGCCAAAGCGACCAATCCCGACGTAACCGTAAATGTCTCTTACACCGGTTCATTCGGCGATACCGCCTTGGCGGCTGAAGCGGCCAAAACTCATATCAACGCCGGCGCTGATGTGTTAACCGGGTCGGCGCAGCAGGTTGTAGGCGCAATTGGGGTAGCCAAAGAAGAAGGCATCCCATGGTTGGGAACTCAGTCCGACCAAAGTTCGCTGGCGCCGGAAATTGTTATTGCCACGCAACTCTACGACTGGGATAACGTCGTGCTCGACATAATCAAGAAGCACCAGGCTGGCGAGTTGGGAGGCACTGCCTATGCTCTTACCTTGGAAAACGGAGGTTTAACGATGCTCCTTGACGATGGATTACCGGCCGAAGCTGTCTCTGCGGTGCAAGAAGCGCAAACCGCTATCAGTGCCGGTGAACTTGAGGTCGAAGTAGAGTAGTTTTCTGTCAGATATAACTTAAAGCAATGAAGAGACGTTGCATGCAGCGTCTCTTCAAGTTAACATCTCTGAAAACCCGCGTGCTGCTGTGGAGTGCTAAGGAAGTCAGAGACTCTCTTGCCGAGTGAAGAATGAAGCAGTCTCTGAGACGGCTCCATTCTGGGTAGGTACTCACAGTGCCGCCCTATGGTGAAGTGTAATTTCATGACCAAAAATAACTTACTTCCCTCCGGGCTGCCGCGTATCGAGTCGATGGAGATGCACAATATCGTCAAAAAATTCCCAGGTGTCTTGGCCAATGACCATGTTAATTTTGAGGTCAATACCGGGGAAATCCACGCTTTGTTGGGTGAAAATGGTGCCGGCAAAAGTACGCTGATGAAGATTCTCTACGGGCTTTACCAGCCTGACGAGGGAGAGATCTTGCTTAATAACCGGCGCATCGAAATTCACTCGCCAGCCGACTCGATCAAACTAGGCATCGGCATGATCCACCAACATTTTATGCTCGTCAACTCGCTTACCGTGGCCGAAAATGTGGCTCTGGGGCTTCGATCATCACGTGAACCGCGTCTTGACTTGGACCAGGTGGCAATGCGTATTCGCCAGTTGGCCGACAGCTATGGGTTAGCCGTAGATCCCACCGCCTATGTCTCTCAATTAGCGGTTGGTCAGCAGCAGCGGGTTGAAATTATCAAGGCCCTCTACCGGGGGGCAGCGCTGCTGGTTTTGGATGAGCCAACGGCCGTGCTTACGCCCCAAGAGGTTGATGACTTATTTATGATTCTCAAACAGATGGCCCAGGAGGGGCACGCCCTGATATTTATTTCACACAAGCTCCACGAGATTTTGGCCCTGACCGACCGCGTTACGGTCTTGCGAGATGGCCGGGTCGTTGGCACCCGGCTCACGTCGGAGGTGACCAAAGTAGACCTGGCGGGCATGATGGTTGGACGAGAAGTCTTGATGGAGCGGGTCCGACCACCGGCTGTGCTTGAGAATATTCGACTGCGGCTCGACCGGGTAACTGCGGTAAATGCCAGCGGTAAAGCACTGCTACGTGAGATCAGTTTAGAGGTTTGTAGTGGAGAAATTGTGGGAGTTGCCGGCGTTTCGGGTAATGGTCAAAGGCAGCTCGCCGAGGCCATTGCCGGCTTACATCCTCTTTCCAGCGGCCGAATCTTTTTAGAAAGCAAAGATGTGACCAACTTGCCTCCTGCGGAAATGCTTGAGGCAGGTCTTTCATACATCCCCGAAGAGCGTATGCATGACGGGGCCATCAAGGAGTTTAGCGTTGCCGAAAACCTCATTTTGCAGGACCACGTCCGGGCACCCTACAGCAAGGGAGTTTTCCTAGACTTTAAATATATCGCTCAACACGCACGGGCAATGATCCACGACTTTAACGTCAAGACCCCTAGCCAGGAGACCCGGCTCAAAAATCTTTCAGGCGGAAATATTCAAAAGCTCATTCTAGCCCGCGAATTAGTGCGCAATCCCCGCGTCTTAATTGCGGCTCAGCCGACACGGGGAGTCGACATCGGCGCTACTGAGTATATTCACAACCAGCTGCTTCGACAACGGGCTGGGGGGCTGGCCACCCTGCTTATCTCTGAGGATTTGGACGAAATTCGGGCGCTGGCCGATCGTATCGTGGTGATGTTCGGGGGTGAGATTATGGGCATTGTCGAAAATGATCAAACTACTGTAGAAGAATTGGGATTAATGATGGCTGGTGAGAAAAGAATTAGCAACTGATGATTGAAAATTAGGGTTTGTATTTCTGGAATTGTAAGGCAATCGAACATTCTGATTAGCAAAAATCCCGAGCCGTCTCGAGCCGATATCGAAAAAGTGCTCACGACGCACTTGTGCCGCTGTACCGGCTATAAAAAGATTGTCGATGCCGTTGTGTGTGCCGCCGAGGCGATACGAAACGAGGATGAGGTGCTCCAACCGGAGAGCGACGACAGAATTGGCACGCGTCAGCTCAAATACCGGGCGCAACAATTGATTTTAGGCCGGCATCAATACCGAACATCAAGAGATTTGCTTAGAACTTTCATTATGCCAGGAGGTGATGCTTAACCATAATAACCCGATTACATAAGTGCTTGTATCGTGAATACGCTACACAGCAGAATTAAACTTAACCTTTATAAAGGAGGATGAGGTCTGATGTCAAAAAGAGTTGTCTTTTTACTGCTGCTAAGTATACTTGCTTTAGCCATTATTGCGGCTTGCGGTCCGGCTCCTACGCCGGAAACGGTCACTGTAGTTGAAACGGTGATTGTCAAAGAAGAGGTTGAAGTTGAAAAAATTGTCACAGTTGAGGTTGAAGTAGCGGCCGAGACGGCGATGGAAGAAAAAGGACCCCTCGTCGTCTTTGGAGCCTATGCTACCGCCATTGAAGAGCCGTGGGACGGCGTAATCCATTCGGCACTCAACAAGGCCCAAGAAGAGGGCAAGATTAATTATACCTACACCGATGACATCGGTTATGCCGGCGATATGGAGCGCATCTTGCGTGAAGTGGCAGAAGATACTAAGCCGGACATTATCTTTGGAGATGCCTTTGGTAATGAGGAGGCCGTACGCCGCGTAGCCGTCGACTACCCCGAAATCGCTTTTGTCTTCGGTTCCGGCGGAGGACCGGCTAACCCCAATTTTTCGGTGTTTGATAACTGGATCCACGAGCCGGCCTATCTCAGCGGAATGCTGGCCGGCGGGCTTACGAAAAGCAACGTAATCGGCGTAGTGGGTGGCCTGCCCGTGCCCGAAGTCAATCGAATTGTCAACGCTTTTATCGCCGGAGCCGAATCGGTCAACCCGGATGTGGATGTCAAGACGACATTCATCAACAGTTGGTTCGACCCCGCGGCCGCAAAAGAAGCGGCCCTGGCCCAAATTGATGCCGGCGCAGATGTACTCTTTGCCGAACGGTTTGGGGTGGTCGAGGCCGCTGCCGAAAATGGTTTTTATTCGTTCGGTAATATGAGCGACCAGACCGATTTAGCTCCCGAAAGCGTGGTCAGCGGCCCGGTGTGGAATATGAACCCGACGGTCGAGTACATCATCAGCCAGGTGGGTGGGGAAACTTATACGGCCCAAGACCTCAAGGATTTTAGCATGGTGGCTAAAGGCGGTGCCAGCTTAGCCCCGATTAATGATGGAGTCGAGGGTGGAATTCCAACGGAGTTGGTTGAGCAGGTCACGGCCAAGGAACAAGAGATAATCAGTGGTTTATTCCGGGTCGATATTGACGAAGCTCAGCCGCCCTCATCTTCAAAGGCGGCCAAGTAGCCTAGAAAGTGGGGCTCAACACAGGTGGGTAGGATTCCCTTCCTTTAACAGATTCAGGACAGGTCTGAGCGACCGTAGGGAGTACCCGGAGGGCTTAAACGAAGAATCCACTCGAAACTTGATCTAAAATCGAAGTCTTGGGAATTCTTTATTATAATGCCCTTCGGGTACGTCGCTGCGCTCGTTCAGAATGACACAGATAAGGATTGCGCGTGAATCACATAAATGCCGTCGAAATGCGCCATATCAGCAAACGGTTCGGCTCGCTTGTAGCGAATGACGGGGTCAACTTTAACCTGCACCGGGCCGAGATCCATGCTTTGCTGGGCGAAAATGGAGCCGGCAAAACTACGCTAATGCGCGTGCTTTACGGCCTCTACCACCCCGATGAGGGCGAAATTTTGGTCAATGGCCAGGTAACCGATATTAAATCGCCTAAAGATGCGATCCAGCAGGGGGTGGGCATGGTCACCCAGCACTTCGCCCTGGTGCCCCCGCTGACCGTAACCGAAAATGTTGTGCTGGGCTACACCGATGCCTTTCGTCTTGATTTGAAAGAGGCTCACCAGAAAGTAGCGGCCGCTTCGGATAAATATGGGATCGAAGTCGAACCAACGGCCTTGGTCAGAAATCTTTCCGTAGGGCAGCGCCAACGGGTCGAGATTCTTAAGGCGCTCTATCGCCGGGCCAAGGTGCTCATTTTAGATGAACCGACGGCAGTATTAATTCCCCAGGAAACTGAGCAATTATTTGAGAGTTTAAAGAACCTTCAAGCCAATGGCTTATCAGTTGTATTCATTAGCCACAAACTAAACGAGGTAATGGCGATTACGGATCGGGTGACCGTTTTGCGCGCGGGCAAAGTCGCCGGAACCGTCGATACCGAGACGACCACCCCGGCCGAACTGGCCCGAATGATGGTGGGGCGCGAAACCTTTGGCGTAGCTAAAGCCGCCGACGTCCAAAATGGCCCGGTCGCCTTAAGGCTGAAAGGCGTGGCAGCCTTGGATAATAAGGGGTTACCGGCGGTTAAAGACGTCAGCCTTGAAGTACGGGCCGGCGAAATTGTGGGTCTGGCCGGCGTTTCGGGCAATGGCCAGGTCGAGTTAGCTCAAGTGTTGGACGGAACTCGACCCTCTGCTCAGGGACAGATAACCGTCGCCGGGCAAGAAGTGACCAACACCGGACCGCGTAAAATTATGGCAGCCGGTTTAGGGCGTATTCCTGAGGATCGCCACGAAAGCGTGGTAGC
>JBFGLD010000427.1:0-5615 GCA_041576335.1 Anaerolineae bacterium
CGCGGGCAGGTCTATCTGGCGCAACAAAACTTCCCGGCCGCCGTGACCGACTTGACCCAGGCTGTTGAACTTGCGCCGGAAAATGGGCACAACTACTACTGGCGCGGCCGGGCTTATACGGCTACGGGGGATTATGAGACCGCCCTGGCCGACTTCGACCGGGCGGTTGAGCTCAATCCCGACTCTGCTAACAGCTATCAGGGGCGCGGGATCGTCCAATTGAAATTACAGGTGTATCGCCAGGCGTTGGATGATTTTAAGCGTGCCGTCGAACTCGAACCTGAAGATACCGAAACCTACCAATGGCGGGGGCAAGCTTATCTGGCCCTGAAAGATTACCAGGCTGCGCTGGCCGATTTCGAAGCGGCTGTTGAGCTGCAGCCCGCCGATGCGGCCGGTTACCAAGGGTTGGGAGTTACCTACTTTAAATTAGAGGACCCTGTTAATGCACTTGCCAATCTGCGGTTGGCAATCGAACATCAGCCGGACCATGGCCGGCATTACTACTGGGTGGGGCGTATTCGCTTAGCCTCCAAAGATTATGCCGAGGCTCTGGCCGCTTTTAACAAGGTTTTGGAGTTGACCCCTGACAACAGCGGCGACACCTACTATTGGCGGGGACGTGTGTTTGTGGAAACTCAACACTATGCCCTCGCTGCGGCCGATTTTAGTCAAGCCATCGAGCGGCTGCCGGAGGTGGCTCGGCCCGACAGCTACCATTGGCGCGGGCGGGCATACCTGGCCACGCAGCGTTACGCCGAGGCTCTCGCCGATTTGTCTGAAGCCATCAAATTGACACCGGAAGAAAACAATCAAGACAATTATTTCTGGCGCGGGCAGGTCCATTTAACAACAGGCGATTACGAGGCCGCGCTGGCCGATTTTGAGGCAGCCAGTGAGCTTGACCGGGATAACAGTAAAGGCTTCTACTGGTCCGGACGCACCCACCTGGGCCTGCAGGCGTATTCGACGGCACTGGCCGATTTTGACAAGGCCATCGAGCTTGCCCCCAATATAGCCTTGAACTACCAAGGCCGGGGCATAGTCCACCTAGAGTTGAAGGATTACCCGGCAGCCCTGGCCGATTTCAGCGAAGCGATCAGGCTAGACCCGGTTGAGAACGCCGACACCTATAGCTGGCGCGGGCGCGTTTATTTTTCGATGGCGGATTATCGTTCGGCGTTGGATGATTTTTCGACTGCGATTGACCTCCAACCGAGAAATGGAGATGCGTATTATTGGCGTGGGCAAGCTTACTTCGAGGCTGAGGAATATTCGGCCGCACTGCTCGATTTCACCCGGGCGATTAACCTTCAACCCCAAGAAAGCGAAAATTATCGGGAGCGCGGTCTGACCTACCTGCAAATAAAAGATTATGCAGCCGCCCTAGCTGACCTCAGCGCAGCGGTCGAATTGCAGCCGGATAGTGGACCCAACTATCGCCGCCGAGGGCACGGCTACCTTATTACTCAAAATTATGAGGCGGCCCTGGCCGACTTTGACCAGGCCATCAAGCTAAGGCCCAACGACGGCGAGAGTTACTACTGGCGGGGGCGGGCGCATTTGGCTGCCCAAAACCACGCCGCTGCTCTGACCGATTTATCCCAGGCGGTCGAACTGCAGCCCGAAAACAATGAGGCGTATCATTGGCGCGGTCAAACGTATCTGGCGAGCCAGGCCTACGACCAGGCCCTCGTTGACTTTGAGAGGGCAATCGAGATTCAGCCTAAGGCGGTCAACAGCTACCAAAGCCGGGGTCAAGCTTACTTAAAGATAGAACAGTATGATCTCGCTCTGGCTGATTTTAGTAAAGCCATCGAACTGGAGCCGGACGAAAATAGCGCCAGCTACCAGTGGCGCGGGCGAACATATTTAGCCAGGCAAGATTACCGGGCGGCTCTGGCCGATTTTGAAAGAGCCATCGAACGACAGCCAGGCGATGCATCCGGTCACCAGGGAGTTGGCATCGTATATTTTAAGCTGGAAGATTATGCAGCCGCTGCCGCCAATTTCGTAAAGGCGATTGAACTCCAACCGCAAGATGGCGTTAAGTACTACTGGCGCGGACGAACCTCTTTTGAACTAAGGGATTATTCTTCGGCCATAGCCAATCTGTCCACGGCGATTCAGCTAGCGCCGGACAACCAGGCTGAAATTCTTTACTGGCGGGGTCGGACCTATTTGGCTGCACAAAACTATCCGGTTGCCGTAGCCGATTTTAGTCAGGCCATTACGTTGGCCCCGGATCGGGCCGGCAGTTACGAATGGCGGGGGCGAGCTTACCTAGAATTACACGACTATCCGGCCGCCCTGGCCGATTTGACAAAAGCGATTGAATTGACTCCGGTTGAATCATACGAGTCGTATCAATACCGCGGGCAAACTTACTGGGCAGTAGGCAACTTAGAAGCGGCCAGTGCCGACCTGGTCACTGCCATCGAACTCGCGCCCCATAACAATGTGGTTTATTATTGGTCCGGACGAATCCATCTGGCCCTGCGGGATTACCGGGCGGCCTTAGCCGACTTTAATAGGGCCATTGAGTTACGGCCCGACGACGCCGGCAGTTTTCAGGGTCGGGCGGCCACCTATTTGGAAATGGAAGCATACCCTGCCGCCCTGGCCGACTTTACCGAAGCCATCGGCCTGATGCCCGACAATGGCGATAACTATTATTGGCGAGGTCGGGCACATTGGCTGGTGCAAGACTACCCGGCTGCCGTCGACGATTTCACCGCAGCCGTTGAGCTGCTGCCGGATAGTGGTGACAGCCACTACTGGCGCGGACGAGCATACCTGGAACTGCGGAACTACCCGGCGGCGCTGCTCGACTTTACGACGATAATCGAGGCCCAACCCCAGATAAGCAGCAATTATCAAGGCCGAGGCGTCATCTACCTGCAGATGCAGGACTATCTGGCGGCAGTAACCGACTTTGACAATGCCATTGCACTCGCGCCCGACAATGCGGCCAATTATGTCTGGCGGGGCCGCGCTTACATGGCCGCCGAGGAATATCCTACGGCTCTGGCAGACTTCACGGCGGCAATTGAACGCCAGCCGGATAGCGCCTACCATTACGCCTGGCGCGGGCGGGCTTATTTCAAGTTGAATAACCTGGCCAAAGCCGAAGACGATATTGCCCAGGTTGAGGAACTTTTGGCCGAGCGAGGTGACCCGGCCTACCTGGTTGCCAGCAGCTACGCCGAGCGGTCACAGGTCACCAAGGCCTGTACCTGGTTACGCTGGGCCATTCAGCGCAATGAATCTTTTGTCGATCAGGTTCGCATCGATTCCGCGTTTGATCCCATCCGCGAGGCAGCTGATTTTGGACGGTTAATGGCCGAGTTTGAGCCGCCCCAGCCGGGCACAAATGGCCTGCGCGCTTTCGCTCGCAGACTCTTTAAGGCGGTTCCGGACAGATAAATAACATTATTCCTCGACTAACCTCAACACCGCCATCGTGTTTAACAGCGCCTTGGGTACCAACGAAGAGGCGTCAACATATTCCTGCTCCTTGCTGCCGTCCTCACTTTGTTCGGAGCAGTGCATATTGCCGCCGGCTGGTCCCAGGCCGTCAAGCGTAGGTATTTGTTCCCAAAAAAAGTTGCCGTCACTCAGGCCACCCCGTTCCTGGGGAATAACCTGCATCTCCAGAGACTCAGCGGTTGCTTGCCAAATGTTCAAGAGTCGATCCGTGGCCCGGTTGCGCGGCCATGGCGCCACCTTTCGGATCAACTCAACGCTTACCAGGCAGGGATGTTTTCCTTCAACGCTGCGCACGGTTGATTGACCGTTGAGAGCGAGCATTTTGGCGATACCCTCTTCAAAAACAGCCGGAGCGAAGGCACGCATCTCAACATAGGCTTCGGCGTGATGTGGCACCCGGTTGGTGCTGATACCTCCGGACACAATACCTACGTTGAAGGTGATCTGGTGCTGATGATCGGTCATAGCTTCGATCTGCTTGATAGTATCAGCCAGTTGGACAATAGCATTTGCCCCACGTCTGTGGTCATTGCCCGCATGAGCCGCCCTACCTGAGGCAGCCACCCGATAAATAGCCATACCTTTTCGCGCTGCAACCAGCGCAAACGCCTCATCAACCATAAACCCGGGCTCAAAGATGAGGGCCGCCAGCGCCCTTGGCCCCAATCGGTCGACACATAGTTCCCCAAAATCAAAGCCGCCTTGCTCTTCAGAGGCATCAAGCAAGACCACCCAGGTTATCTGCTCGTAAGCGAGAGGCACAATTTGCTGCAAGGCATCCAAAAGCATATACATCTCAACAGTGCCGCCCTTAATATCTACCGTGCCGGGGCCATAAATTCGGTGACCCGCTTCACGCCAGACGAAGTTATGGCGGGTCTCTTCTTCCGGGGGAAAGACTGTGTCGAGATGAGAAACCAAACCAATCGTCCGGCCGGATGCGCCCGGTTTGGTCAAGATCAGATGCTGGCCGAAATTGGGATTAACCGATTGTACCGTCTCAGCCTGAAAACCCAATTTGGCGAACGCTTTTGCCGTGAATTCAGCCAAACTGTTTACCCCCGCCGGGTTGCCTGTAAAACTGTTGATCGCCACCATTTGCCGCAGTAGGTTCAAGTATGCAGGCAGGTTTTTCTTAAGATGCATTTGTACGTGCTGCTGGACAGCCGGCTGGTTCATTCGTTAAGTCCTTTAAAATTTCTGTAATTATAAGCAAATATCCCTAACCCGGAAATTACTGACCAGGTCAAGTATAAGGACAACTTCCTGAACCGTAGATGGGGTTAAGCCGCAGCTATCTAAGCCCGCTCCTATCGCCGCCTTTGATCTTTATCCTGGGGTTTGGACAATGGGTCGGGGCATGGTGTAAACTAATGCTCGGTTATCTTTACCAGGGATGACTCCAAGAGCGAAGCTTACGACACAATCATTGTAGGAACCGGTCCCGGTGGCGCGGCGGCGGCACACTATCTGGCTAAAGCCGGTCGTGTTAGTGGGCGAGGCAGCCGAGCTGGTGATTCCGCTAACCGGGGAAATGGCCGCTGCGTATTTGATCGAGATGTTCGCTGCGGGCGATCTGTCACTTCAAAAATTGGCGGGCTACGATGAGAGCTTGCGCCAGCGGTTTCAGGCCCTATTTCTCTTTTGCGACCGGATCCACGGGCTCCTGCCCTACCGGCCGCTCCTCAACCGGCTGGTCAAGGCTGCTGCCCGCCAATCAGATCTCCAGGCACTGCTAATCAATATTGTACTGGGCAATCAAGACGTGGCCACCGGAATTTCCCGTCGGGTAAAATTGAAAGCGGTCCCGGCCTTGGCTTTCGCTGATCTTCTGTAAACCGGCTGGGGACAGCTTTTGGAGCATATAAAGTGAGAATGACCAATTACTTACATGTTCGTGGAGATTTTTATGGCTACGTATCTCGGCCGCTTCGCCGTCCTGACCGCGCTGGCTCATCTTGCGCTTGAGCTGTGTATAAATTTTTTGCCGGTGGTATACCCAACACTGATTACTACCATGGGCTTGACTTATGCCCAAATTGGTTTTATCGCCCTAGTGGCCTCGCTGTGCGGCTCGTTAACTCAACCGCTATTTGGATACTTCAGCGATCGTTGGGGTCCCGGTC
>JBFGLD010000428.1:0-5614 GCA_041576335.1 Anaerolineae bacterium
GACATTGGTGAGGCCGATCCAATCGAGGTTATTCGGGTCTCTCCCAAGGATGCCACCCGCTACCGCGCAACGGTAGCCGAAAAGTTAGCCGGGGAGAAGCTGATGCACTTTAGCGCGTTTCTAAAAAAAAGTTGGCGAGAAAATGATCTTCTTTGGGGACGACTGGATGCGGCTGAAATCATTGTACGCTCACTCCTCCAGAATGATAAGGCTGAAGCCGACAAAATTTTAGACGAACTCAGCCCGGCCATTATTGCTGAGGAGTTGATATCGATTCGCGAACGTCGTGAAGTTGAAATCAGCCAGGTTTTTTTTACGGAAAGGGAGCAGGCACAAATAAAGGAGATCTTAAAGGAGCAGGCCACCCTCAAAGGGGTTGAAGATATAGAAAAATATCTGCAACAATACACGACCGGCCAACAGAGTTTTGAGAGCATCTCGCAGAACTATATACTGCGCCTAACGGCCAAATCATTACGCACGGTTAGCAGGATGTTTCAACAGCGGTCGGAGCAATACAGGGAAACTACCAACAGCGCCTTAAACAGACCGATGCAGTACCTCAGTGCCCTGCTCAATTTGCCCTACATTTTTTTGATCACATTGGGAGGCGCAGAAGAGGCACAACGAAAGCGCCTGATTAACTATGCTGTAATATTAGCGACAACCTTGCTGGTCTTGCACTTGATTGGGGGTATACGAGCCGAAAGTTGGCTGCTTGTAGGGATTATCGGACTGATTGTGATCTACTTGCAGCCCAAGCAGCGATTTGGAATTGGCTTGCTGATTATTGCCATTGTCCTACTACTTCTATCGTTACTGTCCTTGTCGATTGCAGCGGGCATTTTTACAATAGAGGTTTGTAGCCCGTGGCCGGAATGTGCCTTCAACCTAATCGGCGAACTGTTCTAATTCCTGGCCGGACCAGCCATCAAGAAAGCATAGACAGGCGATAAGCCTTTTTTGAACAGATGGCAACCAAGAGTCGGCGTTCATCTGTCTCCAGTTAGTAGAGTCACGAGGCGTTGGGATTGCTATTATTTTTTTGTTCCACGACTTCGGCTAGGGTTAGGGTAAGGGCGGCATAAGCGACAACAGCCTCTTCCATCTGGGCCACGCTTATGCGCTCTTGGTTGGTGTGGGCTAAGGTTTCATCACCGGGGCCAAACCCGATAGTTGGAATTCCGGCAGTCATCAAGTGTCCACCATCAGTGGCGAAGCGCCAAATATCAACATGCTGCTCGCGCCCCAGCACTTTGTTTAAAGTTGCCTGCCCTGCCTGAATAAAGGTATCATCTACTCCTAAGATATAAGAAGGAAAGATCGAGGAAAACATTTTCTTAAAACCGGTATACGTTGTGAACGCCTCAGCCATCACTTCGACCGCAGCTTGATACTCAGAATTGCCTTCAACTCCGGTCAGACTAGAGTCGACCAAAGCCTGAAGTTTGGCCACGATTGTCTGGGGGGACTCGCCGGGCACGTTGCGCCAATCGAGATCCAGGTATACTTCGCTGGGGATGACGTTTGGGCTAATCTGATCGGTGGCATACAGTGTTGGGGCAACGGATGATGAGCCTAGCGCAGCATCATAGGCCATGTCGAGGGCAGGCAGGTTGGTCAAAAAAGAAGCAGCCGCGTAATGAGGATTAAGTCCCAACTGAGGCACGCTGGCGTGCGCAGAACGCCCTTTAAAGGTAACGCGCAGCCCAATTCGTCCACGATGGCCACGCCTGAGGGTATTGTGGCTTGGCTCACCGCAAATAGCCGCATCCGCCTTCAAGTGTGCCGCCAAGTGCTGGCTACCTAAGCCACCGATCTCTTCCATCACTGCTACCGTCATCAAAATATCGCCGGGTGGGACGTAGCCCATTTGCTTAAACAGGCTGGCAGCATAGATCATACAGGCCAGCGGCCCTTTCATGTCAACCGAAGCGCGTCCCCACAGCTCACCGTGAACGATTTGACTACTAAAAGGAGAATAGGGCCAGTCTTCGGCCGGCCCTGGATCAACGTGGTCCATATGGCCATTAAGCATGATGGTTGGCCCCCGGCCTCCATTAATTTTGCCAATAACATTGCCAGCCTTGTCGGTCCACACCTTATCATAACCTAAACGCTCTAATTCTTTGCTAATAACCGAAGCTACTTCAGCTTCGTGACCAGGCAAACTGGGAATACGAACAATTTTTTTGGTAAAAGCGAGTAATCCGGCATATTTTTCTTGCGCGGCTGAGCGAATTTTCTCTAAGGGAAGAGCCATGGTTTGATTTCTTGTTAGATAAAAAAGCAGTCTTACCTGGTTGGAAACACTGCTCGACAAACATTTTGGTGAATAGGATTTTAAGCTTTAACGGGTTGGCCTAAAGCCTGCTTCAAATTTTCCACACTGGAAAACGGAGCGTCTTTTTGCGAAAGGATAACGCTGGAGATGTGCATAAACGGGACTTTAACCTTGTCCTTTTCATCGCTACTACGCTGAACATAACCAGCCTCGCGGTCGTGAATGGGGTAAAAATAGGTCATAGTCTGGTTGAGTCGTTCCTCAATATGGTGACGCAACTGTGAAACTTTATTGGGTACGGTGATAATCAGAAACTGATTTTCGGCCGGATGGCCAATGAAATCATCGATACTGCCCAACTCATCAACGGCACTGGTCAGGGTTAAGGCAATTGCGCGAAGCACGTCGTCTCGGGCAACAAAACCATAGATCTCATTAAATTTGCCTAAGCCATGGATATTTATGGCCAAAGCTGACCAGCCTTCTCGTTCTAACATTAAGCTCAGGCGATCATTGGTGAGTTTTTCGCCAGGTAAACCGGTAATTGGATTATTTTGGCTACCAGCGCGCCGCAGCGCGTTACGGACGCGCAGACGCAGTTCTTGAATGTCAAACGGCTTGGTTATATAATCAATCGCCCCCAATTTAAGGCCCGCAATTCGATCATCTCGGCCACGCCGCTCGGTTACAAAAATTACCGGAAGTCGGCTGGTGCGAACATCTTCTTGGAGATACTGGCCTACTTCGAAGCCGTCAATATCTGGTAGTCGAACGTCGAGCAATATCAAGTCAGGTGGCTCAGCGCCACATATTTCTAAGGCGTCCATTCCAGCCGCTGCGGTCACAACCCGATACCCCTGTGCCTCAAAATAGACTCGGAGCATGTCAGAGGTATCCGAGTCATCTTCAACAATTAGTAGGGTATGTTTCATATGTCATCTGTCTCTGATCGGACAGTTTGCTCTGTTAATGGTTGGTCTATCCGGCAAGTTATCAATTAATTGAGGGGTTCTTTGTATATGTGGAATACGCAATTTTCGTCGCCGGCGCCATAACATTCGACTTCCTCAACTTTAAAGTCTTTACCGCCACTTACCCAACGCAGGCCTTCCTGCAAAATACCTACAGCGCCATAGCAGATGTTGCGATCGCTCTGTCGATTCCAACAAACAGGGCATTTATAGATGGTGTAAATGAAGTAATCGTCGGCCTCTTCAACACTCGTCTGCTGATCGCTGAATTTAGTAAAAGTTTCGGCCATCGCTTTAAGGCCAACTTTCAATTTTGTGGCCATTGGAATGACTTTGAAAGCCAACTCGCTGGCCCCAATCACTGAGCCAAACTCGCTTAATCCTTGAGCGAAAGATGCCCTGCCTGCGCGTAGGGCCAAGCCACGGCCACCACGTGGGCCGTACATTTCTTCGATGGCAGCGCCGATTGCACCAAAATCGGCAAAGTCAAACTCACGAGCCAAGTTGTTGGAGGGATAATTTCCGATTAATTCAGGGACTTTAGCCAGGTTAAGCACAGCTTTGATACCATTTGCGCCCATAACTTCTTCCATTGCCATGAGGTAGATGCGTCCCATCTTATTGGGGTAAAAAAGCCCGCTTTTTTCTACTGCCACTATATGCACCTCCAAGGGCTATTTTCGAGGTAAATTGTGAATTTTGATCCAAAGGAACATTCGATCTACGACAGACTGGCCCTTAAATTTAAATAAAGCGTGTCCTGACAAGTTAAATATCGATTAAGTATACCCTAAGCTGCCATAAAATGTCAACTGCTCACAAAAAGGTCGGGGTATACAAGGAGAGGTTCAAGAAAGCCCAAAGCCCGGAATGTCAATATGACATTCCGGGCTGTAGCCGGCTTATGCGCTAACCGCCCCGGAACAGATCGGTTATAAAGCCCGGGCGCTCAGGGTTATTAAAAAGCTGTTAGGAGAGAAACCTAATGCTCCCAAGAAACTACCGGTAGGTCGAGGGGCTGGCCCTTCGCGAGGGGGTCGCTCCCTCCGGTTTCTCCCTTTTGGAACGATGCCTTAGCATTGTTGATCACTCAGTATGCAGTCATTCAAAGGTTTGAGAGGCAACCTTCAGGCAAACATGGCCTCAAAATTTTTGGCATCGATCGTCTCTTCTTTCAACAGTCGATCCGCAATTTCTTCAAGCTTGGTCTTGTTTTCTGCTATCAACCGGACCGCATTTTTGTAAGCATTATCTATAATTCGGCGTACTTCATGGTCAATTTGACGGGCCACTTCCTCGCTGTAATTACGTTGTTCGCCGATTTCTTTGCCCAAAAAAACCATCTCGTCTTTCTCGCCAAACATGAGAGGACCCAACTTTTTGCTCATACCGTATTGAGTAACCATGGCCCGGGCCATTTTTGTAGCCCGTTCAAGGTCGTTACTAGCTCCGGTCGTCACCTCCTCAAAGACAATCTCCTCTGCGGCACGTCCTCCCATTAGGGCCACAAGGTCCGCTTCGAATTTACTTTGATTCTTCAAATACCGGTCATCGGCAGGCAACGATAGGGTATAGCCCCCGGCCATCCCGCGGGCAATGATACTGACTTTGTGAACGGGATCGCACTCCGGAGTCAATTTCATCACCAACGCGTGACCCGCCTCGTGAAAGGCGATGATTTTACGCTCTTTTTTGGGAATTACCCGGCTTTTACGCTCGGGGCCAGCGATCACTTTTTCGATAGCTTCCTGAAAATCTACCATGGTGATTTGCTTTTGATTGCGACGTGCAGCTAAAATGGCAGCTTCGTTTACTAAATTTTCGAGGTCAGCACCGACAAAGCCGGGCGTCTGTTTGGCAACGGCAGAAATGTCTACGTCATTTCCCAGCGGTTTGCCTTTAATGTGGATTTTTAATATTTTTTCGCGTCCGAGCCGATCAGGTCTATCAAGAATCACCCGGCGATCGAAGCGGCCAGGGCGCAGCAAAGCCGGATCAAGTATATCGGGCCGGTTCGTAGCAGCTACGACGATAACGTTAGTGTCAGTGTCGAAACCATCCATCTCCACCAAAATTTGATTTAAGGTTTGCTCACGCTCATCATGGCTTCCACCCAAACCGGCGCCACGATGCCGACCAACGGCATCAATTTCGTCCATAAAGATGATACACGGGCTGTTTCGCTTGGCCTGTTCGAACAAATCTCTCACCCGGCTTGCTCCCACGCCGACAAACATTTCCACAAATTCAGAACCGGAAATGCTAAAGAAGGGGACGCCCGCTTCACCGGAAATGGCTTTGGCCGTTAAAGTTTTGCCACAGCCCGGCGGGCCAACCATCAGCACACCTTTAGGGATGC
>JBFGLD010000429.1:0-5609 GCA_041576335.1 Anaerolineae bacterium
AGTTCACCGAATGTCAGCACAACAAACAAAAAGCTTGGGCGTCTTAACCAGCGGTGGTGATGCGCCGGGTATGAACGCGGCTGTTCGGTCGGTGATCCGCACCGCCCTGGACCGGGGGCTCGAGGTCTTTGCCATCTACGAAGGCTACCAAGGCATGGTCGACGGTGGTGACTACATCCGCCAGATGAACTGGGACTCTGCTGGCGCGATCCTACACCGGGGCGGAACAGTACTTGGCACGGCCCGCTGTGCTGCATTCCGCACTCGCGAGGGGCGCGGGCAAGCCGCACTCAATCTGGTGAAGCATAAGATCGACAGCCTGGTGGTCATCGGCGGCGATGGCAGCCTGACTGGAGCTAACCTTTTTCGCCAAGAGTGGCCAACCCTCCTGGCCGAGCTGGCTAAGCAGGGTAAGATTAGTGCGGCAGCTGCCAAACGCCACCCGCAGTTAAAAATTGTAGGCTTGGTCGGCTCAATCGATAACGATATGTTCGGGACCAATATGACGATCGGCGCTGATACGGCACTGCATCGAATCACCAAGGCGCTTGATGCGCTTAGCAGCACGGCGGCCAGCCATCAACGCACCTTTGTGGTCGAAGTGATGGGGCGTCGCTGTGGGTATTTGGCCTTGATGAGTTCCCTGGCGACCAGCGCCGACTGGGTGCTAATCCCGGAAAATCCGCCGGCGATGGACGATTGGGAAGAGCGGATGTGTGACACTTTGAAGACCGGTCGTGAAGCGGGCCGTCGAGATAGCGTTGTGATTGTGGCTGAAGGGGCCCAGGACCGGTCTGGTCGACCCATAAGCAGCGATTATATCAAACAGGTCCTGGAGATGCGGCTGGGCGTCGATGCTCGGGTGACAATCTTAGGTCATGTCCAGCGGGGTGGCTCCCCCAGCGCCTTCGACCGCAATATGAGTACGCTGCTGGGCCACGCTGCTGTCGAGGAAGCTCTGTCGGCCACTGCCCCAAAGGAGCCCCAACTTATCGGCATGCGGGGCAACCGTATCACCCGTTCATCGTTGATGCACTGTGTCGAACAATCCCAGGCAGTTGCCGAAGCTATTGCTTCTCAAGATTATGACAAGGCGATGGACCTGCGGGGTGGCAGCTTTAAAGAAGCCTTCCAAACGCTCCAGATCCTGGTTCGGGCTCGACCCCGACCCCCGCAACCGGGCCAAAAGCGGCTGCGATTGGCCGTAATGCACGCCGGGTCGTTGGCCCCGGGTATGAATACAGCTGTTCGAGCGGCAGTGCGGCTGGGGATCGATAAAGGTCATGTTATGCTGGGTGTTCAGAACGGTTTTCAGGGATTTATTGCCGGCGAAATAGAAGAAATGAACTGGCGAAGCGTGGCCGGTTGGTCAGGACGGGGCGGTGCTGAATTGGGGACCAATCGTCGGGCGCCCGGTCGAAGCGATTACTACACCATTGCTCGCCAAATTGAAGAACACAATATCCAGGGCATACTGGTCATCGGCGGCTGGCCCGCCTATGAGGGCGCCTACCGGCTGCACAGCGAACGCGAAAGTTTTCCGGCCTTTAACATCCCTATAGTATGTTTACCGGCCACGATCAACAACAATCTGCCCGGCTCTGAACTGAGCATCGGGGCGGATACCGCCTTGAACAACATTGTGGAAGCCGTAGACCAGATTAAGCAGTCGGCCGTAGCCTCGCGGCGCTGCTTTGTGGTAGAGGTGATGGGGCGCTACTGCGGCTACTTGACCTTGATGAGTGGCCTGGCCACCGGAGCGGAGCGGGTCTATTTGCATGAAGAGGGCGTAACTCTGCGCGACCTGCAGGCAGATGTGGAGCGCCTGGTTGGCGGCTTCGAACGGGGGCGGCGCTTGGGCCTGATGATTCGCAATGAATACGTTAGCCCGTTTTATACGACCGGGTTCATTAGTGCCCTTTTTGAACAAGAAGGCGGCGGTTTATTTGACGTGCGTCAGTCCATTTTGGGGCACTTGCAGCGCGGCGGCAATCCCTCACCCTTTGACCGTATTCAGGCGACCCGACTTGTGTCGCGGTGTATTGAATTTCTGATTGAAAAAGCTGATCAAGCCGCAGCAGAGGCCTCATTTATTGGTTTTCAGGGAGGTAAAATCGTATTCTTTAACCTGGAAGATCTACCCCGCATGACCGATAAAGAGTTCCTACGGCCGAAAGAGCAGTGGTGGTTGAGCTTACGACCCCTTGCCAGAATGCTGGCCCAATCGCAGGGACACCCACAAACTAAGGAAAAATAACTGCCATGCCAATTGACCGAATTGTCTTGCTTATTGCAAGCAGTACCGAAGTTGTGGCAGCGCTCGGCTTTGCCGGTCAACTCGTGGGCCGGTCGCACGAGTGTGACTATCCCCCGCCGGTTTAGACAGCTCCCGATTTGCAGCGACCCTAAGTTCAACGTGGCGGGCGGCGGTTTTGAAATCGACCGCCGCGTCACAGCAAATTTAGTTCCCGCGCCCGGGCCAGGGCCTGGGTGCGCCGGCTTACGCCGAGCTTGCCGTAAATATTGTTGATGTGCCACTTGACCGTGCCGATGGTGAGGAAAAGGTTTTCGGCAATTTGCCGGTTGGAGAGGCCGGTTTCGATGAGTTGAAGGATCTCAAGTTCGCGCTCGCTGAGCGGTTCGATGAGTTGGAAGCCCGAGACCCCGGCAGCTTTTGAAGCTGCCGGTATAGGATACGCTGCCAGAAGTCTGTCAACATAAGGCGGGTTGATCCCTTTAGCGCGGGTCCGGCGCAGAAGTTCGGCCATCGGGGCGCCTTCATCGACGAAGAGGCGAACGTAATTTTCCGGCTCGGCCAGCGATAGGCACCTTGCCAATAGCGATATGGCCCGGGGCAATTTGTTTCGGGCCTGCTCAGCCAGCGCCTGGAGGATCAAGATCTCGATGACCTGCCCCGTTCGCTGTTCTTGTTCCGCCGCTTGACGCAACGGCGTTAGCAGCGCCGGCGCAGGTTCAGTTTGACCTCGGGCAATGAGCAGACGGGCGCGGGCAAGCCGTTCGATGCGGCGCAGGTCGTCAGGGTAACCGGCCGAGTCGTCGGTGCTATCAGTGCTCAGGGCCGCGCCGGCTTGATCAGCCCACTTAGCCGCCGCGTCGAGATTAGCATGCCGCAGCGATAAGTGGACTCGACAAGCCGCCAGCCGAACCCGCCAACTGAGAAGACGGTGTTTTTGTATCAGTTCTTCGGCGCGATCCAAGGCATCAAAAGCCTCAGCCGCATCGCCTTGGCCCTGTTTGACCCAGGCCAAAGCCAGCTGACCACTGATCAGGGCAACTGGGTCGCCTTGTTGCTCCCCTAAGGAAAGCCCGGTCACAATGTGATCGGCTGCTTCTGCCAGCTCATTCCATTGATATAACACCCTGGCCAGGCCGACATACACTCGACCGGCAATATGGAATAGTCCGTCTTGCTCCGTTTGTTGGCCCATCAGCTGCAGGGCTTGCCGGTAGAAATCCGCCGCGTGATGAAGCTGCCCTTGCTCAATGTGCAAATGAGCCAGGTTCCAGCCTGCGATGAGGGCCGTATTAAAATCATGCCTGGCCGCGCTGATGCGCTTGGCCTGGGTAAAGGCCCATATAGCCCCCGCTAAATCCCGATTGAGGTGATAGGCTGTGGCCAGACTCATGGCCACAGCGCCGCGTAGAAAACGATTTTCTTGCGGCAGGCGTTCGAATGCTTGGCGGTACAAGTCGATGGCGCGGGCAATGTCGCGCCGAAAATAAGCCAGTGTTGCTTCAATTGCAGCCATCTCGCCCTCGATTTCGGATACTCCGGTAGGATGATCTACGCCAAAATCGAGTTGGCCGGCCTCACTTATCGGTAATCTAAACTCTCTTAGCTGGGCTTCGGCTGTGTCCAACTGGCCGGTCAATACCAGCGCCCAGGCGTGGAAGAGAGAGAGACGAGGCCGGGTCTTTACCAGCTCTTCGGGCAAGGCCTCCAGCCAGCTTAATAAAGTAGCCATCTCGCTGCGATTGAGGATCGTTCTGCCACTTCGTTCGATCAGCCGGGCGGCGCGCTCTACGTCGGCGGCTGCCAGGGCGTGGCCGGTCGCTTCGGCCACGAGACCGTTTTGTTCGTACCATTGTGCGGCTCGACGGTGCAGCGCAGCCAGGCCCTGAATTCCAACCTGCCGCTTAAGGCGTTCGCGTAGAAAATCGGCGAACAAATGGTGGTAGCGGTACCAGTGCCGCTCGTCGTCCAGCGGAATGATGAAGAGATTGGCTTGTTCCAGATATTCTAAGGATTTCTGAGCAGGTGAGTTGGGCGGCTGTGAAGCAGAAGCGCTTATTTCCTCGCCATTGCTCGTCTGCTCCCCATGCCACAAGTTAAGGGCCGGGTCTGCTCCTGTGCCCAACACAGCATCACACAGCGAGGCGTTTAGACGGCTAAGGATAGAAGTCTGTAGGAGAAACTTCTGAATGGGCTCGGACAGTTTTTGCAGCACTTCCTCGGCCAGGTAGTCCAAAATATAACGGTGACTGCCGGTGAAAGTGGCAATAAAGTGGGGGATATCGTGACGATCCTGCATGGACAGGGCAGCCATCTGCAGCCCAGCAATCCAGCCCTCGGTTCGTGTCTCCAGGGTGGCAATGTCGCCGGCCGAGAGATTCAGGCGCATCACCTGGTTCAGGAAGATCGCTGCTTCCTCGGCTGTAAAGCGCAGATCATCCGTGCGCAGCTCGAGTAGGTGCCCGCGGGCGCGCAGCCGAGCCAGGGGCAGGAGCGTTTCTGTACGCGAGGCAATAACCAGGTGCAGCGGGGGTGGCATATGATCGAGTAAAAAAGTAAGGAACTCGTGAATCGCTTGGGTTTCGATGAGGTGGTAATCATCCAGAATTAGCATCAATTCAGCCCGTGCCGGCCTGATTTCATTAATTAGCTTGGTTAGAGCGGCCGTCATCCAGCCTGATTCGCCTGGTGACGCTGAAGCCCGGTCTTGTGGTGTGGCCAGCGGTCCGGCCCCAACGCCGGGTTCGACAATCTGCAAGGCAGCCACAAGGTAGCGTACAAATCGGGCCGGATCATTATCGTCCTTATCCAATGACAGCCAGGCAAATCGGGGAGGTTGGTTATTAGAAATTAGAGACGGGGTGGTTTCAGCACGGTCCGTTTTCGAATCTCCAATCTCCAGTCTCCCGCTGGCCCACTCACTCAGCAAAGTTGTTTTGCCAAAGCCGGGCGGAGCCGAAACGAGGGTTAGTGCACACTTCAAACTCTCGTCCAGGCGAGCCATCAAGCGGGGACGAGATACCAAATTTCGGGCAGCTCGTGAGCGGGGAATGTAAAGTTTAGTGGTTAAAAGCGAGTCTTGTAAGGTTGCATTGTCGTAGAAATTCATTACTGACTCAAAAAGCTAACAGCTTCTTTAACTCACCGACGACCGCTTCGGCGACGGCCCGGGCTTCTTGCTTCTGGGACGGCGAAACCGGGGCCGGGGTGTCATCGTGCAGATGTGGCGGCGCATAAGCAGCGGCAATCGCGCCGGGCAAATCGTTGGGCAAGTTTTGACCGCTCATGACGCTCCAGGCCAGTGTCCAGACACGGGGCACTACCGCCGCGTCGTAACCGCCGCCACCGACGGCCA
>JBFGLD010000430.1:0-5606 GCA_041576335.1 Anaerolineae bacterium
ATCCGCAGTCACCTGGCCTGGAATTAACAATGGAGCTGGTGTGAACCGTCGCAAAATTTTGCACTTAGACCTGGATGCTTTCTACTGCGCCGTCGAAGAGCAGCATAATCCGGACCTGCGCGGCAAAGCATTTGCCGTCGGGGGTCAACCGGACCAGCGGGGCGTAGTGGCTTCCTGCTCGTACGCGGCCAGGCAGTTTGGTATTCGCTCGGCGATGCCGATGGCTCGCGCCGTTAAGCTGTGCCCGCATCTCATCATCGTTAGTTCAGATTTCGCCGCCTACCGGGCCGCCTCGCATGAGGTGATGAACCGTCTGCACGAATTGACGCCGCTGGTTGAACAGCTCTCGATCGACGAAGCTTTTCTTGACGTGTCCGACGTGCCTGATCCGGCCGAAGCCATTGCCCGCCGTTTGCAAGAAAAAATTAATATAGAGCTCAAGCTGCCCTGCTCCCTCGGCGTGGCCACAAACAAACTGGTAGCCAAGATTGCCAACAATATCGGCAAAGCCTCGGTCAGAGGCGATAAACCGCCGAATATGATCAAAGTCGTATCGCCGGGCCAGGAAGCTCGCTTTTTAGCCCCGCTGCCGGTAACTGAGCTGTGGGGTGTCGGGCCAAAAACTGCCGAGCGTCTGGAGCGGTTGGGATTACACACGATTGGCGACGTGGCCCGCTATCCGGAGAGCCAACTGATCCGAAATTTTGGTAAACATGGCCAGGAGCTGGCCCACCGCTCGAAAGGCATCGACGATCGCCCGGTTGAAACCGAGCACGAGGCCAAGTCGATTAGTCAGGAAACGACCTTCGCCAAGGATATTTCCGATACGCAGGCGCTGCAACGCACGTTGCGCCGCTTATCTGAAGGCGTGGGCCGTCGTCTGCGCCGGAGCAATTTGAGCGGTGCGACCGTCAAAATTAAGCTGCGCTGGGCCGATTTCACTACCCTCACCCGCCAACTAACCCTGGATCATCCCACTAATCTCGACCGTGAAATCTATGCTGCTGCGCTTGAGCTATTCGAGAAAACCTGGCCGCCCGGCAAACGAGTCCGGCTGCTAGGCGTCGGCGTCAGCAGTTTTGAAACGCCGGCCTACCAACTAAATCTGTGGGATGAGTCCCACGCCGGGCATGATCGCCGCCTGCAGAGTACGCTAGATGAAATTCGTGAGCGGTACGGGAGCCAGGCAGTCCAGCGGGGGAGTCAGCTGCAGGTCGGAGACGAAGCTGATGAGAGGTAAGGTTATTTGATTTTTTGCTCTGCGTTTCTCTGTGATGGCTCTGCGTAACTCCGTGTAACTTAATTTTTTAGAGAGTGATTGCCCATGCCAACGCGCTGTGCCTGGGCCGGTAACGACCCGCTCCACGTAGCCTACCACGACGAAGAGTGGGGCGTGCCGGTCCACGACGATCAGAAACTGTTTGAGATGCTTATTTTGGAAGGGGCTCAGGCCGGTTTGAGTTGGAGCACTATCCTCAAGAAGCGAAAAAATTACCGGCAAGCCTTTGATAATTTTCGACCCAAAGCAGTAGCCACTTACGACAACCAAAAAGTGGCGGAACTGCTGGCCAATCCCGGAATTGTTCGCAATCGGCTCAAAATCAACGCGACCATTCAAAACGCCACGGCTTTCTTAGCCGTGCAGCAGGAATTTGGCTCGTTTGATGCCTATATCTGGCAATTTGTCGGCGGTCAGCCCCAGCAAAACGACCGGCGCAGCCTGGCCGAAATCCCGGCTCAAACACCCGAATCAGAGGCTATGAGCCAGGCTTTGAAAAAACGGGGTTTCAAATTTGTCGGGCCGACGATCTGCTATGCCTTTATGCAGGCGGTAGGTATGGTTAATGACCACGTGGTAGATTGTTTTCGATATAGGGCATTAATCAGGCGGTAGCATTCTAATGGATCGAACGTTCGCCTAAGGCGAAAGTCTGTGCTATCATGTTTGAGGTAAGTGCCACAATCCAGGACAGACATTTACTGCCTAGAAAAACATCGTCAATAACAGGGAGGTCGTAAATTGAGAACCTCCCGCTACGTATCGCTAACCTGACCTCATTTGTCACGCTGCAATTTCGGCATGTCGTAAAAGGCCGCAATGATTGCAGGCCAGACTATACCAGGTGGGTGGCTCCTGCAAACCTATTTGCGGGTACCCCTCATCCAATCCATACGAACAAGGGCGAAAATAGCGAGGAGTCTGTTGTCCAATAAGAAAATAAATGAGGATGTATTGTCATTATGGCAGATGATCAGGCGGTGGCGCCAGCCGCTTATCCTGATATTGAGCCTCGGCGTGGCAGTTAGTGCCGCGCTGCTGGCCCAAGCCGCACCGGAAACGAGCCAGAACGCTTCGGAACGGAGCGCAGGTCGGATGGCGGCGGCGGCTGCAACTACCCAATCTCACCGCGGGTTAACCGAACCGGTTTCCTGTGAGGTTTATTATTTCCGAAACAACTTGGTCGACGTGGGCCACGATGGCAGCCAAAAAGTTGCCGACACGACCGCCCCCTTTGCCAACGTCCCCGCGGAGGCCAGTGCAAAACTTAATAAGGATGTTGAGATTGCCAGATTTTATTCCTCTCCGGCGTTAAGCGAGTCGCTCACGATCGCCGAAAATATCACGGGTTTACTCTGGATGCAGACGAATATGCCGGATGTTGCTTTCAACATCGAGCTGTTTGATTACAACCCGGCCAACGGTAACACAGTTCTGCTGGGCAATTATTCCTTTACCTTGCTTTCAGCAGGCGAGACGAATATTGACTTTGCGATCTCGCCTCTGGCCGGCTCAGTCCCGGCCGGACATAGACTGCTGGCCATTCTCCACGGCCAGAAAGGCGCTCCCCCACCCGACGTAAGTTTGCGATACGATAGTGTCGATAGAGCTTCACAGTTCACCGTGTGCCAGCCCCAAAGCGGCGGTCCTCCGGCAGTACACATGATTTACCTACCCATTATTAAGACCAGTAAGCAGGGACCGACGACCACCCTCAACGTCGAAAGTGTCAATACGGGCGGCATCGATCCTATTGAGGTCTTCGACCCAGGTACCAATCAAAAACTTTTGAGCTGTACCGTGGGCAACAACGTCACCCAGATTTGTGGCAGTTTTCTCACCCCCGGCAACGGAACCTATAAAATCGTGGCGCACACCAAAGCATGTGGTGTATTGCAGGGCACCTTTTCTGATGCCTTACCCGGAGCAACGGTGTTGCGGCGCATATTGTGCAATTAAGCAGGGCAATGCCCTCACCAAAGAATTCTGATGGAAGAACTGATTGGCAAGACATTAGGACAATATCGAATAGTCGCAAAAATTGGCTCAGGGGGTATGGCCTCGGTCTTTAAGGCTTACCAGTTTAGCCTGGATCGCTTTGTGGCCGTGAAGGTGCTGCCCCCCTCCTTCGCCAGTAAGAATCCCGTGTTTGTTCAGCGCTTTGAGCGAGAGGCTAAAGCCATTGCCCGGTTGCATCACCCTAATATTGTACCCGTTTATGACTTTGGAATCGAGCAGGATTATAGTTTCATTGTAATGCGCTACGTGGAGGGTGCGCTAACCTTGGGACAACTTATACCCCACGCGCTGCAAACCGAGCGGGTCATTGATTTGGTTAGCCAGGTGGCCAATGCTTTGACCTATGCCCATCAGCACGGCATCATTCACCGCGATGTCAAACCAAGTAATGTCTTATTGGATGGCGAGTGGGCTCTGCTATCCGATTTTGGCTTGGTTAAGGTTCAGGAGACTCTGACCCGCCTGACGGATACCGGTCGAAGTATCGGCACTCCGGCCTATATGTCACCAGAGCAGGCGCGAGCCGAGACGGTTGATCACCGCAGCGACATTTATTCGTTGGGGGTTATTCTATACGAGATGCTGACCCATAAGATTCCCCACGATGCGCCTACGCCGTTGGGCATTATGCTAAAGCGAACGACCGAACCCCCCCCTTCCCCACGCACGATCAATCCGGAGATTTCAGAAAGTGTCGAACGTGTAATCTTGCGCTCGCTGGCGGTAAATCGAGCGGCACGATATGATAGCGCCGTAGACTACTCGACCGCGCTAAGAAGAGCGTTTGCCGATCCGTCGTATCGGGAACCGAACGGCGCAGAATCCGTTAGAAACACCGTAGATCTTACCACCAAAGATGTATCGACTCCTGCCACCAAAAAAGAGGTGTCAAAGAAGAGGTTTCCGAACAGGTTAATTGATCCATTTTGGTTGACCCTTGCAGGTCTGGCAATCATTGCCATGGTCTCGGGACTTTGGGGGGCCCGGGTCTTTAGCTCGGAAGGGACTCGAGTCACGCCATCCCTCCCGACCTCCGCAGCCGCTGTTTCGTCGACGTCGACTGAAGCGCCTCCGGTTCCTCCGACATCAACGCCAACCGCTATCGCCATAACACCAACCGATACACGACAACCGTCCCCCTCGCCAACGTCGGGCGCAACGGATACGCCTGTATTACCTACCTCTCCGCCTCTCATCGTCGTGGTTACCGCCACGGCAACGAATATATCAGCATCCACGCCAACCCCGAGTCCCAGCCTGCCTATCTTCACCCCCACGCCGTTGGCATCACCTACGCCTAACGTCCCCAGCGGTACGTTTCTGCTGCTGGAGCCGCTATCTCTGGAAAAACCTTCCTATGGCCCGACCAATTTTGAGTGGGAATGGAACGGAGCGCTCCCGCCGGACTTCGGCTTTGAGGTCCGGGTTTGGCGCGAAGGGGAATCGCCGGCCGGCGTGCACGATGCGGTGCTGGATAACGAACAGGGCCGGGTCAAAGAGATCGGCAATAATCGGTATCGGCTCAACGTAGATATTCGCGAAGCAGCCGGCGTTCGGGGACGTACCGGCGAATATCTGTGGACCGTTGCCGTAGTGCAAATTAAACCCAGTTATGTCGATTTTGGGCTTCAAGCTCCCCCAGCACGCCTCCGCTTTGAAGCCGGCGGTGGTGGTGGCGGCGGCGATGGCAGCGGCGGTGGCAGTGATGGCGGCGGCATTTTTTGACTCGCAGGCCGATACGAACGGCGGCCGCTCACATGTGTCCCGTTTGCAGAAAGCGGATATGCCAGCTAAACGCCTCTTCGAGCAAGTGGGGGGTGTGTTTACCGGGGGAACGGGCCAGAGCTTGCCGGTAATACTCGCGCAGTGCCGGTTTATAATCCGGGTGGGCACAATTCTCGATGATAAGCCGGGCGCGCTGCTTCGGCGATAGGCCGCGTAGGTCGGCCAGCCCCTGCTCGGTCACTATGACCTGGACATCGTGCTCGGTGTGATCCACGTGGGACACCATGGGGACTATGGCCGAAATGGTGCCCTGTTTAGCCAAGGAAGGCGTCATGAAGATCGAGATAAAGGCATTGCGAGCAAAGTCCCCGGATCCACCGATGCCGTTCATAACGCGCGTGCCCATAATGTGGGTGGAGTTAACATTGCCATAGATGTCTACTTCGATCATACCGTTCATAGCCAGGCAGCCCAGCCGCCGGATAACCTCGGGGTGGTTGCTAATCCCCTGCGAGCGCAAAATGATTCGATAGCGAAAGTCGTCTATGGCCCTATTAAATTCGGCCATGCCCTCGGGACTCAG
>JBFGLD010000431.1:0-5603 GCA_041576335.1 Anaerolineae bacterium
CCTTGGGTGTGGCGATGCTAGAGGTAAAGTTGTGACTCAAACAAGTTTTGCTGAGAAGTGGTCGAATTATAATAAGACAACGGCTGTTTTGTCAAATGACATTGAACAAAAACGATGCAATGAACCAATCCTTAACGAATACGTTTGATGAGATTGAACACTGTGCCCCCCTTTTTGCGGATTAACCGGATCTATTTTATAATTTCATTAAACACCTCACCTTTCATAGCTATGCTTGCCTTGCGCTTACGAGTTTGAGGAGTATGACGATATGCAGGGTATGGGCGAGAAACTGCGGGCTGCTCGCCTTCACCAAAATTTTAGTTTGCGTGAATTGGCAGCCAAAGCTGAAGTTAGCGCCAGTCTGTTGAGCCAAATTGAAACCGGCAAAGCCAATCCATCGGTCAGATCGCTCCATAGCATTGCCGATGCCTTATCGCTGCCGGTTGATCATTTTTTTCCCGGTCGAAATGACGAGGACGATGGCGAGAGCGGAACGGTCGACGGCGTCGTAAATGTAACATCCAGCCAACTCCGGGCAGGGCAGGCTGCCGCTTTGTTGGGCAGTTCTGAGCTGCCCTTTGCGGACGGGTCGGATCAGGCCAAGGGTCCGCTCTTGCGCTGCTCGGCTCGGGCCACGATCGAACTTGAAGGAGGGGTCACCTGGTCTCGGTTAACCCCGCGACCGGAAGACAACGTCGAGTTTCTGCATATCTGCTACGAGGTTGGCGCCAGTTCGGGGGCCAGGATGTCCCGGCACGTCGGGCGGGAATTTGGACTTATTCTTGAAGGCGAGTTGTTATTAGAGTTAGGTTTCGAGCGCTATCTGGTTAAGGTTGGTGATAGCGTCATCTTCGACTCGTCGACCCCCCATCGGCTGACCAATGCCGGCCAGGTGCCCCTGAAAGCGATCTGGGTAATATTTAATCAAGAGTGACGGGCCGTCCTGACCGGATACGCTATTCCCCCGGCGCATAGCCTTGCAAAATTTCGAGGCCGTTATCTCCGGCGATAAATTGAACCTGTTCGCCGGGTTCAAGCCATAGTACGCTTTCAACGGCCAGCGGCAGCGCCTCGCCCTCGACGCAGGCAGAACCGCTGCCCCGGATGACATACAGCAGTTGGCTTGTATCGCCGTGAATTAGTTCCGGTCCGCGTGCGCCCGGCTCGAATACCCAACGACTGGCGACCATCGCCGGCGCGCCGATAATGTCGGTATTGGCCAGGGTATACTCCACCCAGCCCGCGCCTTGGCGAGCCGCGCGCACGTTTTCCGCATTAATGATAATCGGCATAGTTTCCAGTCTCCATCCTGTAGATTTCTCCGCGTTCGTGCGAGACGATGGCGCCACGAATGATTTCGAGAGCGGCCAAAGCCTCGAATGCACCTGTTTCCGGGAACGTTTCGCCCCGCACGCAGCCGGCGAATTCGTCCAGCTCCTCAGCCAGCATATCGCGCGACTCAACATCGACGATCTCTTGCCCGGATTTTGTTTGCAGGGTGAGCGTCGTGGCCGCGTCCATTTGGTCGGCTTGAGGCCAGACCGACATATCAGTTTCATAGTGCAGGTTGGCCTCAGTTCCGTAAAGGCGCAAAAAAAATGTTTTGGGCGAGCCATAAATGCTGTTCAACGTACCGCGCAGGCCGCTTTCAAATTCAAGTACAGCCAGGCCGACGTCATCAATCTCGGCCGCGGTCGCCAGCCGGCCAAATGAGCCCTGTACGCGCCGCACCGGCCCCAACCAATACCGCAAGGTATCGGCCTGGTGAATGCCCAACTGCATCAGCGGCCCGCCGGGACATGTTTCCCAAAAGTAACGCCACTTGTCGGGCGTCAATCGGCCCGGAAGTGAGAAATTTGCTTCGGCCAATAGCGGTGTACCCAGGGTGCCGGCGTCGAGCAATTCTTTAACCTTGCGAGATGTGCCCAACCGCCGGAAGGCGTGTCCCACCAGCAGCGTTACCCCCGCTGCCGCGCAAGCTGCTTGCATGGCCCGGCCGTCGCTCAAAGTATCGGCGATGGGTTTTTCGACGAACACGTGCTTGCCCTGCTGAGCGCAGGCCACGGCCTGCTCGGCGTGAACGTTGTTGGGGGTCAGCAGTAATACGCCCTCAACTGCGGGGTGTTCAACTGCGGCTTCAAATGACGCCGCGGCCTCACATTCAAAATCCGCTGCAAATGCCTCCCGTTTTGAATCGTCGCGGCTGTAACAGGTGACCAGTCGCAGTGCGGAAACACGCTTGATCACAGGGGCCAGCCGCCTGGCCCACATGCCCGTTCCGATGACGGCAATTCCGACCTCGTTCATCTAGTTCACCTCGCTGAGCCTCTCATTTATCCGGTCGCCAACCAACGGGCGATATTTATAGGGCAAATTGTTGCAGACATGATTGCCGTCCGGGTACATCACCAGCTCGGCCTGGGCGGCTTCTTCGGCAAGGCGCTCCGCCTGCTGCCAGGGGATGAGTCGGTCCAATTTGCCAAAGACGATCAGGAGCGGCTGGCCGATTTGTTCGGCCACGCCGGCCAAACTGAGCTGCAGGGCCCGATCTTGCCCCTCGGCTTCATTGGCCGCACCGGAGTGATGGACAAACGTTTCGCGGGTTAGCATCGGCAGTTGCCGCCAACATTCTCCAAAATTGTAAGGCCCGCCGATGGTCGAAACGGCCTTGATGCGCGGTTCAAATGCGGCCGCCCGCGGAGCGTAGTAGCCGCCCAGGCTGACCCCCACCAGGCCGACCCGGTTAAGATCGATATCGCCGCGACCTCCCAAGGAATCAAGCGTCACGGTAACGGCTGCTTCGTAATCGGGGCGAATGAAGGAATTATAACCTGTTTCGCCCTGACCGGGCCCATCAAGGGATAAGGTGGCCAGGCCGCGCTTTAAAAAAACTTTTTCCCAATTAAAAAATTCTTCCTTGGTCGAGTCCAAGCCCGGCAGCAAAATCACCAACGGCGGCCGCCGGTGATTCGCCGGGCGGCGCAGGTTGCCCACCATCGTCACGCCCGCAAAGGGCAGCTCCAGGCGCTCGGCGGTTGGGTCGAGATGTTTGTGGGCGGCATAAAGGCTTTCGACCGCTTTATCCGCCGTGGCCCGATACTTGTCCATATCAACCATCCATACGAACTTGGCAAAGTGATAACACAGTGCGGCCCGTACCCAGGCTTCTCCGGCGCTCAATAATCGGCCGGCGGCTTCAGCCTCGCGAGCCAGGCCGGCATGCATATCGGCCGTGGTCGACCAGGCATCGAGCCATTGATCCCACGATTCAAGGGCCCGCGTCGTGCTCACAAAATTATTGTAATCTACCCCCTGCGACGTGAAGCGCGGGGCCCAGTTTGCAATGGCAGCTTCCACTCTAGCATCGGGCATAATGTTTGCCTCCTTTTCTTCTACGCTTCGAAAGACTGAAACTCAGTCTTCTTTGGCCCACGTTCATATATCGTTCTCGACTAGCCACACCGTTTCGGCGGGGCGCGGTGCCCAAAACTCGACAAATTTCAGGTTTGCCTGGGTATCATTTTCGAACCAATGCACCTCCTCCGGCGCAACGACGACGACCATCCCCGGTTTCAAGCGGTAGCTTTGCTCAAAACTGCAATAAAGCCCTGCCCCTTCCAATATAACAAACACATGGTGGCAGCCGACGTGGTAATGCTTGGCGCACGTATCGCCGGGATGATAAATGATCCGGTCCGCCCGCAGCCGAGTTGTATCAAGCGGCACATTCTCGGTAATGAGATCGAGCCGGTCGCGCGTATCGCGGGTGGAATGAAAATGTGGTAGCTGCTCTTTCGGGAAAAGCTTTGCCATACTTTGTCTCCTTGTAAATACAGTAGCCAGTCGTCAGAAATTTCATCCTCGGTGATGTGCCCCCGGTTCGTGATAGCTCCTGTGAAAATAAAGTTGCACGGAGTTACACAGAGCCATCACAAAGAAACACAGAGCAAAAAACGGCAAACCTTTGTGTATCTCTGTGTTCCTGCTTTTCAGTCTCGTAGCGGTGCCATTGGGACTGTCGCCCGCCTTTGAGAGTAGGGTTCAGCAGTCAGATTTGTTTTAGCGAAACAGTATAAGTATTAATGAACCGGCGACGATCAGAAAGGACCCCAGCCAAACTTGGGCCGTCACTTGTTCCAGGTCCCGGCCGACCCATAATGGCGAGAGCAAATTGACAATCGGTACTGACACCAGGCTCAGAGCCAACACTATGGCCACCGGGGCCAGGTCAAGGGCAATCCAACGGGCCCAGGTAGATAGGCCAACCAATACCCCGGCAATGAGTTTAAATATGAACGCATCCATGGCTATCGGCTCGAGCGGGTCCCTAATACTGCGGAAACCCAGCGCCATTCCATAGCCCAACACACAGGCGCTGATGCCGATGGTCACCCCTAAGATCGGCGACGGTAACTCAGCCAAGCCGAAGCGGATAAAGATTGGGCTGATCGACCAACATAGCGCTGCAGCCAAGCCGGCTAGTAACGAATGCCAGCCGGTTGGAATTGTCGTCATTGTCTCTGTCTGCCGGATACGGACGTGATTGACCAGATACACGCCTCCAACAATGAGAAATATGCCGACCACGGCATTCAGCGTTGGGATTTCTGCCAGGCTCACCGCCGCGATAGCTGCCCCAAAGAGGGGCGTGGTGCCGATCAAAGAACCGGTGCGGGCAGCTCCGATCATTTTTTGACTGGCATTCAAGAAAGTCCAGCCAATAAAAAAGTGAAAGAAGCCGGCCAAGCTGAAATTGATCCAGGCCCAGCGCGAGCTGGCGTACAGCGGCCCCAAATCTTCGGTGGTAATAGAGATGGTCAGAAGAACGATTGCGCTAACAAACAGCTGCATGAATGTGGCTACGTAGACATCCATGCCTTGCACCGCGCGGCGATTGAGCGTTTGAAAAATACCAAAGCCGACGCCAGCCGTTATGGCCCACAAGGCACCGCCCATAAATTAACTACTCCGTTAGAGTCGCGCCTGTATGATCATGGACTGGTTCCCTTCGGACTTAAAGCCGTTAAAACTTTCTCTGCCGTGATTGGCAGGTCTTGGATACGGACGCCGACTGCATCATGGATGGCATTAGCAATTGCCGGTGCTACCGGGGGCAGGGTCATTTCGCCGATGCCGTGGAACTCGCCCGGCTCAGCTTCTAAGGCGACGCAGCTCAGCTCGTCCGGCACATCAAGAAACGAGGGGATATTGTAGTCGGCTAACGTACCGTTTATCACCTGACCATGATCAAACACAACTTCCTCCAGCATAGCCGGCCCCAGCCCGAAGATTACGTTACCGTCGTTTTGCAGGCTGGCCAACTGAGGGTTGACCACTCGCCCGGCGTACGAGGCCCCGTAATAGCGTAAAATGGTTACTTTACCGGTTTCGGTATCCACTTCGACCTCACACGCCCCGGCGCCCTGGTGCCAGTGAGGTGTAGACACCCCTTGCCCGGTTTCAGGGTCCAAGCCCAACCCCTTTGTTTCAAATTTGCCCATAGCTTCGAAAAACTCTAATTCGTTTCGGCGCAGAATCTCAGCGTACGACATCCGCAGCTCCGGCTGCGCGCTGACAAACACATAGCCATCGCCCGTCGA
>JBFGLD010000432.1:0-5602 GCA_041576335.1 Anaerolineae bacterium
ATGGTTTTAGGCAGCGCATATGTTCACAGGTGAGCTTAAAAGCTTCGTTGGCAATAGAATAAGACGACATCGTGCCTCCCGCGCACCAAAACGCGTTGAAAATGGATGGGGCATGCCTTAACGTAGGCGACTGTGAACTTAAGGAATAGGATACTAAAGGTGGATTCCTAATTTTCGTAAAGATTCGATGGCACAATCGGCAAAACACCCTATGCTGCCGGTTCAGGCCTTTTATTTCGCATAATTACTCTTATGCGAAATAAAAGGCCTGCAGCCACGTACGCGGCAAATCTTTTCAACCTCACTGTTTTGCGGACTAAAAAGATACTGTTGGCGTCTTATTCTTTTTTGCTCAATTTGAGGAGCCAGGCCCGCCTACATGCCGCTCTTTTAACCGTTCGCACGCGAGCGGGCTCACGCCTCGCGATGTCGTCGCCAACAGTATCTACAAAGTGTGCAATTTTCTTTTTTAGTTATAATGTTAGGTAATTGTGTTGGTGAGGCTCTGATTAATATGGCTTGGCCTGACATACTATACGAAATCTGTTTCTTTAAGGAAAAACAACATGTCCAGTTTTAAGCTGCTCATCCTAGACGTAGACGGTACCCTCATTGGTCACGGGGCTTTCCCCAGCCTGCGGGTTGCTGAGGCCGTGATTTCAGCGCGGGAAGCCGGGGTCATCGTATCTCTCGGTACTGGCCGGGCCAGCGAGGCCTGTTACCACCTCCTAAAACAACTCAAGCTGGATGGCTTACACATCTTTTTCGATGGCGCTGCGGTTGTTGATTGGCCCAGCAATGATATCGTTTTCTTGCAGGCGTTACCGCCCCACGCCGGTCGACGTTTGGTCGAACTGTCACGCGAACACAACCTGTTTCTGGAAATCTATGCTCACGATTTTTATTTCATCGAGAAAGATGGTGCGTTAGCCCAAAGACAGCGTGAGAAATTACAGTTAAATCCGCTGGTCACGAACCTGCTGAGCCTTATGGGGCGTATCAAGCTTGTAAAAGGCCAGCTTGTTGCCACAGACGAGGCGGAAACGGAAAAAGCCCATCGCATTACCGAAGAAATGGAAAAATACTGCAAAATGTCTTGGAGTTTTGACGTTAGCAACAGCACTTATTTTATCAATGCTATTAACCGCTACGTCTCAAAAGGACAAGCTTTGCGAGATGTAGCCGATTACTTGAATATTGGCCTTGACCAGGTCATTGCCATTGGCGACTCGTTTAACGACCTAACAATTTTTCGGGAAGCCGGGTTCACCGTTGCCATGGGAAATGCTCCGGATGAATTAAAGCACGAAGCTGACTGGGTTGCACCCTCGGTTGAAAAAGACGGCCTGGCAGTTGCCATAGAGAAGTTTATCCTGTAAATTATTTACAGCCTCTCTTTTAGCCCATCGCTAAATTTTCTGCTTAGAGAGTTCCCCTACCCTATCGTCATTGAGGTTGGTTGGTTTCTTTAATGGACTGCTATACGAAACTTTCAATGGCTTATGATACGATGGAAGGAGATAATATGCTTAACAATCCCGACCAATACCAGCAGACCCGTTGGAGGCTGACCAAGCTATTGTCTGCCCCTGAAGGATCTGCTGTCGACGAAGCTCTCCAAGAACTTGAAGCAGCCATCACGGCTATCGAAAATTTGCGGCCATCTCTGTCGCCGGAGATGAAAGGTGGGGATTTCGCCCGGGTTCTTGAAGCTGTTGAACGGCTGGCGGCTGTCGCCAACCGGATCGGTGCCTACGGACCGCTGTGGTTTTCAGAAGATACCCAAGACCAGGCTGCTCTGGCATTTATGGGGCGGATGGACCAACGCCTGACCGAGGCCCAAAACCGAACGCTTTTCTTTAACCTATGGTGGAAAGGTTTAGAGGACGAGGCCGCCGCACGGTTAAGGCAGTCCGTGAGCGAAGATTTAAGATATTATCTCGATCAAGCACGCAAGTTAAAAGATCATACCTTAACCGAACCGGAAGAAAAGGTAATAAATCTCAAGAATGTTAACGGTGTAAACGCCATGACCACCATTTATGATATGATCACTAACAAATTTGTGTTCAATTTAGAAGTGGAGGGTCAATTAAAACAGCTAACCCGTGATGAACTCATGACCTATGTTCGTGCACCTGGGCCGGAACTGCGTGCGGCTGCTTATCAAGAGCAATTTCGAGTCTACGAGCGAGAGGCCAGCGTCCTCGCCCAAATTTACATCCACCGGGTGCGCGATTGGGCCAGTGAGAACATTTCGCTGCGCCGCTTTACCTCTCCCCTTAGCGTGCGCAATATTATGAATGATGTTCCCGACGAGATCGTCAATATCCTGCTCGATGTTTGCGCCGAGCAAGCCACCGTGTTTCAACGTTACTTCCAATTGAAAGCCGGCTGGCTCAAGCTGCCGGAAGGCAAACTACGCCGCTACGATATTTATGCGCCTCTCAACAAGCAGTCCAACAAAAAAATCGGCTACGGCCAGGCCGTCGACATTGTCCTTAGCAGCCTGGGTGAATTCTCTCCGGTCGTGGCCGACCGGGCCTGGCGCGTTTTTAAAGATGGCCACATCGACGCCGAGATTCGCCCGGGCAAACGGGGCGGCGCTTTTTGCGCCAGCGTGCTGCCCGGAACGACGCCTTGGGTTCTGGCTAATTACACCGGCGAGCCGCGCCAGGTCGCCACCCTGGCTCACGAATTGGGGCACGCTGTTCACGCTCTACTGGCCGCCGAGCACTCGGTGCTTACTTTTCACTCGGCCCTGCCGCTGGCCGAAACGGCCTCCGTCTTCTCCGAAATGCTGCTGATGGACCGGCTGTTGGCCGAAGAAAGTGATTTGGCCGTACGGCGTGATTTGCTGGCCGAAGCCGTCGATGATATGTATGCGACCGTGCTGCGGCAGGCCTATTTTGTCATCTTCGAACGTGAGGCCCACCGCTTAATCACCGCCGGGCAAACGATGCACCAACTGAACCAGACCTATCTGACCACCTTGCACCGGCAGTTTGGAGACGCAGTTGACGTCAGTGAGGACTTTCAACGAGAGTGGCTGGCCATCCCCCACATTTTTCATTCCCCGTTTTACTGTTACGCTTACAGTTTTGGCCAGCTGCTGGCCCTCTCCCTTTATCAGCAATTTAAGCAAGAAGGCAAAAGTTTTACCCCAAAGCTCCTCAAGATCTTGAGCTATGGCGGCTCGGCCAGCCCGAGTCACATCCTGGGCGAAGCCGGCATCGATATCGCCGACCCCGATTTTTGGCGAAATGGTTTTCGCGTTGTCGAGGGGATGATTGACGAGTTGGCAGACTTATAATTCAGCCGCCGGAGACGGGCAGACGGGCCGCAGCCGGCGTGATACTTTTTGGCACAAGCGACCAGTAACCTATGCTATGCCGCCACCGCAGCCTTGGCCCGCCGCCGTTTAAAGACGAGCAGCCGCAGGCCGTTCAGCGAGACCAATACCGTGCCGCCCTCGTGGCCGATGACCGCCAGCGGCAGTGGGAAGTTGGTGGTAAAAATGGCAACGACCATCACCACAATGGCCGCCAGGGCCAAGCCCAAATTCGTAATGAGCGTTTTGCGGGTTTGGCGGCTCAGGGCAATGACGTAGGGTATGTTTTGGAGATTATCGGCCAACAGCACGACGTCGGCCGTTTCAAGGGCCACGTCTGTTCCCGCAGCACCCATAGCCACGCCGATCGAGGCGCTGGCCAGGGCGGGCGCATCATTAACCCCATCGCCGACCATCGCCACCGAACCGTACAGCGTTTCAAGTTCGCGGACGATACGCACTTTGTCTTCAGGCAGCAGTTCGGCGTAATAACCGTCGACCCCAGCCTCCGCGGCAATCGCCCGGGCCACCCGTTCGTTATCGCCCGTCAGCATAATAACGCGCTCGACCCCTAACGTCTTCAGATCACGGACCACATCGGCGGCATCGGACCGCAGCTTGTCGGCATAGGCAATCACCCCTAAAATGTGTGCGGTCTGACCGGCCTCATCGATGTGGGCGACAACCACCGAGGTCTTACCCTCGGCCTGGAAACGATCCACGGATTGCTGGGCGGCTGCCAGGCCCACGTGGTTGAATGCCTCAAAGTAGCGCAGATTGCCAACCCGAAGGTCCATCCCGTCGACCATACCGCGCACGCCCTGCCCCGTGGCTGCCTGAAAAGCTGAAACCTCCGGCACCGGCAAACTTCGAGTTTGAGCGGCCTGCAGCGTCGCCTGGGCCAGGACGTGCTCCGACTTGGCCTCGACGGCAGCCGCCAAAGCGAGAAGATCGTCCTCACTGCCAGACCACGCGCCGCGCCCGGCGGAGCCGCCGGCAATGACCTTTACGTCAGTCAACTGCGGTTTACCCTCGGTCAGCGTGCCGGTCTTGTCGAAGGCGACCACTTTGATACCGGCCGCTTGTTCCATATAGACTCCGCCTTTGAACAGAACGCCCTTGCGGGCTCCGTTACCGATGGCGGACAGAATCGAGGCCGGGGTGCTGATTACCAACGCGCACGGTGAGGCCGCTACCAATAAGGTCATAGCCCGATAAAAGGCCGGATTGAACGCTTCCCCTAAAATGAAAATTGGGATAATAATTGCTAACAGGGTGAAGCCGATGACGCCCATAGCGTAGTATTGCTCGGCCGTATCCAAAAACCGCTGGGTTTGAGCTTTTTTGCTTTGAGCTTCCTCAACCAGCTTGATCATCTTGGCGATGGTCGACTCCTGGGCCGTTTTGGTCACCTTGGCTTCCAGGCTGCCGTTTTTATTGATCGTTCCCGACAGGACGGTGGCACCCGGCTGCTTGGTCACCGGCATCGACTCGCCGGTGATGGAAGACTGGTCCACCGCGCTCTCCCCTTCCAGCACGATTCCATCCAGGGGGATGCGATCGCCCGGACGGACGACGAAGCGGTCGCCGACCAAGACCTGGTCAATCGGCAAGGTCACCAGCCGGCTGCCTCGCCGGACCAGCGCCTGCTCCGGTCGCAGTTTCATCAAGGCCCGGATGGCGTTGCGGGTGCGGTCTAGAGCATAATCTTGCAGCACGTTAGACAGCGAGAACAAGAATAGAAGCATGGCCCCTTCAAAAGGCGCACCGACCACAGCCGCTCCCAACGCGGCCAGAATCATCAGCAAATCCACGTCGATCGTGCGCGCGCGGAGTGACTCGAGACCGCCTTTAAGACCAAATGCCCCCCCCGTAGCGTAGGCGATGACATAGGCAGCGCCCGAAACCAGCGGCGACGCGCCGGCATACTCGGCCAGCCAGCCGGCGAGCATTGCTATGAGCGTAATGGCCGTAAAAATTGCCTCCAGGTTGTATTGATTGAGGCGGGCCCATGCTTGTTGGAGGGGTGATTGTTTGGTTGGAGTGGGTTTAATGGCTACCCGAAAATCAGCTCGGGACGGCGCCACCTTTGCCCCAAATTGGCGAACGCTCTGCATGATCTGCCCCGGCGAGAGCAGTTCGTTGTCGTAGGTAACGCTTAACACGCCTCCGGCGTAGCTGGCGGAGGCCTGCCGTACCCCGGGAATCCGTCCGACCTTCCCTTCCAGGGCCAGGGCACACGACTCGCACGAACGCCCGCCCTGCCGTTCC
>JBFGLD010000433.1:0-5597 GCA_041576335.1 Anaerolineae bacterium
CAAACAGCGCGTGATTCCATCAACGATAGCATAGCAGCAGGCGATGTTCATTTGTCGGGAACTGAAACGAGTGTGCAAATCTTGATTTAACTCGGCCAAAAGCGTCTGCGGGTCCGGATGGATAGGTGCGTAGGCTTCTAACAAGCCGACGGCCAAAGCACTGGCCATGGCGGCCGGAGCACCCTTACCACTGGCATCGCCAACCGCCACGCCTTGTTTGGATGAATTTATATCGATAAAGGCAACAAAGTCTCCGCCCAACTCCCGGGCCGATTGGCGAAACGTGGCCAACTCCAATCCAGGACGTTGGGGAATGAGGCTGGGCATAAAACTGGTTTGAATTTGGCTGGCCAGGGTCAGCTCACTTTCCAGACGCTCTTTATGAGCTTGCAGAGCCTGCTTGGACGTGGAGAGATTGGTCGCCATGGCGTTAACGGTTTCACCTAAAAAGGCTATCTCGCGCGGTCCTGAGGGCATGACCCGTTCGTCCAGATTGGAACTGAGGGCCTTAACTGTGTCAACCAGGCGTGAAATTGGCCGGGTTATATTGCGGGTGATTAGATAACCTATCACCAGGGCACCACACAACACAATTGGAACAAAAACACTAATCGTTAAAATAGTTCGTTCTTCAATTTGACGCGCTTGCTCAATTATACCTTTGCTGGTATTGCCCTGAACGGTTCGTAACATTGCAGTGGTTTGGAGCAGCTTATCCTGAGCTAGTATTCCCTCGCTGGCCCACAAAAAGCGAGCGGAAGACGAAAAGCCGCTGTCGTACAGACGTAACACTTCTTGCGCTTTATTCTCGAGCCCGGCTTCGGCGAGGGTCACCCCTCTTAACGCTTCGACCTCATTTGGCGTATGAATTAATTCGGCTAAACGCCTGGAAACATCCTCATAGCTGGATTGATACGTTTGATAGCTATTAAGTAAATTGGCATCACCCGAGGCCAAGTATTTGGCCAGATAGTCCGTACGCCGAATAGAGAAGAGCTCCAACTCTAACGTCAGACGTTCAACTTCGCTTCGGGTCTGAATCGTGTTACGCTGGCTGGTGCTAACGTCGTAAGCAAGCCGACCAAGCAAGGCAATCAAAGATGCCACCAGCAGCACCGACCCAAAACCTAGAGCGATCACCTGGCCAATGCGAAAAGCGTGTATTCCGGTCATAGATTATTGAGAGTATTCTTGATTAACCTCGGCCATAATGACTTCAATCCGGGGGAGCACCGATTCGAGAGCATTAGCTGCCGATTGCTTTCCTTCCCATACCGGAACCAATGCTTCGTTAACCAAACCAATGATCTCGTTTGCGCCGACAAAAGCCGGATCAGGTTCCCCAATTTCGACCGAATCTAGGAAGACGCGGGCATTATGCGGCGGACGCTGTTCCATAAAAATCTCAGACCGAGCTACCGAGCGACGCGCCGGTACGGCGATACCCGTCTCGGCAAAGATAGCTTGACCTTTAGGGTTAGTTAAGAATTTCAGAAACGTCCAGGCCGCCTCGACGTGTGGCGTATTGGCCGAAATTACGTATCCGGCCCCGGCGGCCAAGTTCGCCTGGCGTTTTTTTTGGGGTAGACTGACTACCTCCCATTCAAAATCCTCGATCTCGGCAAAGGCAGGTATCAGGGCGTGATTACCAAAAGCCATCGCTAATTCTCCCTCTTTAAATAGGGCAGCTATTTTTTCGGAACTGCGCATTACCTCGTAAGGCGGGGTCACCTGGTCAGCATTGGTTAAATCGGCCAAAAATTGGATCGCTTCTATGGCCGCCGGATCGTTCAACGATGTTTTGGTCGGGGCCAATTTATCGTCGAACACCTCGACACCGTTCTGCCACATCCAAATCATCCACCAGTCATTAACTTCGTAGGCGAAGGGGTATTTGGTCACACCTGCCTCTTTGAGGGCTAACGCGGTGGTGCGGAGTTCGGTCCAGGTCCAGTTGTTTTTGGGGTACGAAAGATCAGCTTGGTTAAAAAGACGCTTGTTGTAGAAAATGACCTTGGTGTCACTGTCTCGCGGCAAGCCGTATATGCCATCACCAACCTGAAAATGAACCAACAAGCTCGGAAAAAAGTCAGCTAGATCATAATGTTCCGCTTCCACCATCGGCGCCAAATCCAAGAAATACCCCTTGGGAATATCGATAGGCGCCTGGGTCCAGAAGAGAACGTCGGGTACCGGTTGGCCGGCCTCAAATTTGGAGCGCAGCGTCTCAAAATAGTCATTCCAGGGCCGGTGAAACGTTTCAACCCGAATATGAGGATGGTCTGCCTCAAAAACATCGATAACCCGTTCATTGATCGCGACTTCCCATGGGTCTCCCCAAAAGGCCCAGGTGACGGTCACAACGTCCGGCTCCGGGGTAGAAGTAGCTGCAGCCGTGGGAGTAGAGGCCGGCGCTGGAAGCGAAGTAAAAGGTGAGACACAGGCCATTAAGCTGATAAGGGGTATTGACAGGACAACTAGCAGGCGGAAGCAGTTGCGCATAAGACTTCTCCTCCGAACCTTAAAACTCGACTCGTGATGTATTTCAAGGCGCTGACCTGACGCGGACCACTTGGCAATAAAGGCGCGATTAACGCAGAATTATGCCACCTGTAACGTTCAACCTGAAACATACAACGCGCCTCCTCGAAATCCAAATAGAGCCCCAGGCTCATAGGGAACATATGACTATACGATATACATTAATCGCTCATCTTGTCAATCGTCCAATTATGCTGCTTCGTTTCGGCCTCGTCATCCTGGGGCGGTAGGTGGGGTGTGTCTGGGCGAGGAGATATGACCCTCATTTCCAAGAGCATCAGCAAGGCCAGGCCAACCAATATAAAACTATCGGCCAGGTTAAAAGTTGGCCAGCGTAATGACCCCAGGCCTACATCTAAGAAGTCGGTTACCCGACCATCGGACAGCCGGTCGACGAAATTTCCAATAGCCCCACCGAGCAGCAACCCAATTGCTGCTCCTGCCAGTGGAGGAAATTGACCCTGACGTAGGGTCGTAGCAAACCAGATGGCTAAGCCTACAATGACGATACCGGTGATGACAAGTGGCCACCGTCCGCCATTCGAAAACATCCCGAAGGCTACCCCGGTGTTGTAGCCTAAAGTGAGACGAAAGAGCTCCCCGATCACCGGCACAGGTTCATAAAGATCAAGGGCTAGTTCGGCCCACAGTTTACTGGCTCTATCTAAGGCCAGTGCAATAAACAGGGCTGCCAGGAGCGATGCGATAACTTTCATAAACACCCTTTACGGTAAAGATATTTAAGCATTATACTCCATTTGACGGCAGATTCAATAACGTACTTTATAAGTGGGGTACGTTAGAATAAGGACACGAATCTTCCGGCCCAAGGCAGAGCCGAAGTCTTGCCTAACGCATCCTATCCATACTTTGTCGATGTTTCAAAGCGATTATGCACAAGTATTTTATAATGATATTTGACAAACCGTTTGAAACACACTACAATGCATCGCTGTTGCAAATCATCGCAATAGTAATCTATTTTATCGGAAAAACGTCTTATCTAATCCCGGAAGAGGAGGTTTAGCATGTTATTTTCTCCCATTCCCCCGCTGCTGCCAGAGGGCGTCGATCCGGCCTTACATATTCCTGATGGGTTCCTAAGCATTTCTATCTCGATAATTTTCTGGGGGATCACTATTCTACTGTTGACGCTTGCCGTCCGCAGAACCCAAGGGGAGCTTGGTGAGCGCCAAATACCGCTGATGGGAATTATGGCTGCGTTTATTTTCGCCGGCCAATTGATTAATTTTCCCGTCGCCGGCGGAACCTCTGGGCATTTGTTAGGTGGCGCGCTGGCTGCCATTGTTCTGGGACCGTGGGCCGGCATGCTGGTGATGGCCAGTGTTGTTGGTCTTCAAGCGCTGCTTTTTCAAGATGGAGGTCTGGTGGTGATGGGCGCCAACATTTTCAACATGGGGCTGCTTACCGCGCTTATCGGTTTCGGACTCTATCGTGCAGTTGCCCAGCGTGGACGCAGCCTACGATTGGCGGTTGCCGGATTGGCTGCTTGGTTATCGGTTATAGCGGGGGCGCTGCTGACTGCCCTCCAACTTTGGCTTAGCGGCACTTCTCCCCTGGAAATCGTCGTACCCGCTATGTTAGGGGTTCACGCCGTGATCGGTATCGGTGAAGCTCTGATAACGGTAGCAGCCTTGGCCTTCATCACGCAAATGCGACCTGATCTACTCGGAACGGAAGCCGTCAAAGCGCGGGGCGGTATTGGCTGGATTATGGCTGGCTTGGCCATCGCCGTGGCAGTGGTTTTTCTCTCGCCACTGGCTTCAGGCAATCCGGACGGCTTAGAGCGCGTTGCCGCCGATCTCGGTTTTATTGAGCAGGGTTTGGAAGCACCCTATAAGCTTTTACCCGCTTACACCATCCCCCTTTTCGGCGAGACAGGCATATCGACAATTCTGGCCGGTGCAATTGGTGTAATCATCATCATCGCCATAACCATTGGCCTGGGATGGGTCATAAGGCGTTCGCGCCCACGCCCACGCTCAACAATGTCCGCATCAAAAACCGGATAGTTGCGATCTATGCACGTCAACACGTTTGACCGCTACGAATCTAAGGAAAGCTTCATTCACCTTCTGGATCCGCGCCCGAAGGTCGTGGTCACGGTCCTCTTTATCATTTCAAACGTAATTCTGCCTGACGGGGCCTGGCTGGCATTCTTACTGGCTTGGAGTTTCGTATTATCGGTCAACTGGTTAGCAAAGCTAACGATTGGTTATGCGTTCAAGCGGTCATTCATTGCCCTGCCATTTGCCCTGGCGGCGGTTACGTCCATCTTTACGCTTCAAGGCCAACCCTTGGTTGAGTTCACCTTAGGTCCTTGGCACTTGGTTGCCACGGATGCAGGCGCAATTCGCTTTGCAAGTATCGTTATTCGAAGCTGGCTCTCAGTACAAATGGCTATCTTGCTCACGGCCACAACACAATTCCCCGATTTGATGCACGCGCTGCGCCATTTGCGAGTTCCTCAACTTATAGTCGCGATCATTTCGTTTATGTATCGCTACTTATTTGTTTTGGCAGACGAGGCAATGCGCCTGATACGCGCCCGCGAGGCCCGGAGTGCCCGCTTGGCTAGCGGTAGCGGCGGGGGATCACTCCTGTGGCGTGCGCGCGTCGCGGGTAATATGGTCGGTCAGCTTTTTTTACGTAGTTACGAACGCAGCGATCGGGTCTACAATGCTATGCTCGCGCGGGGTTACACAGGGCATTTTCAGACCTTAAATCCTCATCTGATGACAGTAAGGGACTGGGCCATGGGAGGTGCTGCTATCGCTGCTTTGATTATTTTACAATTGGTCGGTCATTTATCCCTGCCATAGCGGGTTTGCCTATGGTCACCTTCTTTTCAGGAAAGTTCAAACCCATTATAAAATACAGGATCAACCATGCCAGTCGTTCACAATACAGTTAAACCCGGCAAAGCCCCGCTTGCCTGGGATGTGGCTCCAAACGGAAGCCAACCCACCTTGGCAATTGAGCACCTCAGCTTCAGCTATCCGGACGGACACCCGGCCTTACGCGACGTTTCGCTA
>JBFGLD010000434.1:0-5590 GCA_041576335.1 Anaerolineae bacterium
CTAAAGAGCTACTTTTTAATCCATGGCAGGTACGTACAAATTATTCGTATATTCTTTGATCATGCGGGTCATACTAAATTGTGGCGCTACGCTGCGGATAGACTCTTTCACAAGTTTTAGCCAACTGGTGGGAATGCCGGTCACATCACGATCGTAAAATGTCGGGACGATTTTTTGCTCTAGAATCTCGTAAATAAATAGAGCATCGGCGTGGTTTTGGGTAGCTTCATCGGCATACTCAGCGCTTGGATCTCCGATAGCCCAACCATTGTTACCGTTATAGCCTTCTGCCCACCAACCATCCAAAATGGAAAAGTTGGGACTGCCATTTAAGCCTGCTTTTTGGCCGCTCGTACCACTCGCTTCCATCGGGCGGCGAGGCGTATTCAGCCAGACATCAACCCCGGCCACCATATGGCGAGCGATATTCATATCGTAATCCTCGAGAAAAATCAAGTGTCCGGCCAGCCCAGCCTCAAAAGAGCGTTGGTAAACCTCACGAATAAAATCTTTGCCCGGCTCGTCACGCGGATGGGCCTTGCCGGAAAAGATGAACTGCACCGGGCGGGCCCCGTCGCCGTGCACGATACGCTTGAGGCGTTCAGTGTCGTGAAAGATGAGCGTTGCCCGTTTGTAAGTAGCAAAACGGCGCGCAAAACCGATGGAAACCGCGTTAGGATTTAACAAACCGGCCGTAGCTTGAATATCATGCGGGGGCACATTTAAGCGAATTAACCGTTGACGAATACGCATTCGCACGAAATTAATCAGCTTGGCCCGGAGTTGGTTTTTGACTGCCCACAATTTTTCGTCGGGAATTTTTTCGACGCCATCCCACATGGCCTGGTCATCTATGCGCATGGTCCAATTCTTGCCGAGATACTCGTCAAATAGAACTTTGAGTTCCGGGGCCAACCAGGTTTCAGTATGGGTCCCGTTGGTGACATATGATATGGGAATCTCCTCGACACTTTTCTTTGGCCAGAGCCAGCTCCACATCTTTCGCGAAACTTCGCCGTGGAGTTTGCTGACCCCGTTATGCCAGGCCGACAGCTTCAGGGCTAGCACAGTCAAGCTAAAGGTCGGTCCCCAGCCCTGGTCTTGGCGAGCGAGGTTCAAAAATTCCTCACGGCTAATTTTCAGATATTCGTGCCATTTCGGAAAATATTTGTCAATCATTTGGAAGGGAAATGCGTCGTGGCCGGCGGGCACCGGCGTATGCGTGGTAAAAACAGAGCTTCTGCGAATGATTTCCTGAGCTTTGTTAAAGTCGAGCCCGCCCTCTACCATTTCTCGAGCTCTTTCCAACACCAGGAAGGCCGAATGTCCCTCGTTCATGTGATAGACGGACGGGTTAATATCCAAGGCTCGTAAAGCACGTACCCCCCCTATGCCCAATACCATCTCCTGGGCAATCCGCATTTCTTGATCGCCGCCGTAGAGACGGGCTGAAAGCTCGCGATCTTCAAGCGCGTTGGGGTGAATATCAGTGTCCATCAGATAAAGGGGCACATTACCCACCTGTATTTTATAAACTTTGGCGTAAACCCGCCGATCGGGCAAACCATTACGAGCGGGTAAAGCAACTGAGACCACAACTTCTTTGCCGTCGGCTGTAAAAGCCGGCTGAGCCGGCACCTCGCCAAAACGAACTTTGACATAAATAGCTTCTTGATCGCCGTTCGGCGTGATCACTTGCTTGAAGTATCCTTGAGGGTATAAAAAACCTATCCCTATAAAAGGTAATCCCAGATCACTGGCTTCTTTGGTATGGTCACCGGAAAGAACGCCCAAGCCACCGGAGTAAATCGGTAGACATTCGTGCAAGCCAAATTCCGCTGAAAAGTAAGCAATGGGTCTGTTGACTTTGTCCCCGTGGACTCGCTTAAACCATGTTTTCTCAAACACTTGGTATTCGTCAAAACTGGTCAAAATATCGTGATAGGCTCGAATAAATTCCGGATTGTTCGCAGCTTCGTCCAGAGAGGATTGACGCACCTGGCGTAAAAATAGAATAGGATTGTGATAAACATCTTCCCATAGACGGGCATCAATACGCCGGAAAAGTCCTTGGGCCTCTGGATGCCAAGTCCACCACAAATTGTAGGCGATTTCTGCTAAGCGGGTAATACGTTCTGGAATGGGTGTAAATCCAACAGTTTTCATCAAAACTCCTCCTGGCTAGGGATGACAAACACAAATGTCTTATACCCCTATATCTTGTGGGATAACAATACAATTCTACTATATTTTGTGGAAATAGTGAAACCGTTGAATAGTTATTAGGCACTTGACTCAATAGATATACGCCCACGGGCAGGTCTGCTACACAGGAATAGCTGTCACCGGTTAGTCATCAGACACGTGGACAACTGAATTTTTTGGAATGGAAGCTAATACGGCGATCTCATCCCGGTGCGCTCGCTCGTGGCGATAGGGCACACGCAGCACGCTCGCCAAGGTTACCGGCGTTCCCCAAACCGGGTGTGAGCCGATCCGGCTGAGCGTCTCATCAGGAATCTGATCGAGTAAGCGGAGCAGTTCCTCACGAATTTCCATCAGGCTCTTACGAATTTCATCCCAGCGATAGTCGGCTCGCTCGGCCACCACCCGCTTATTCCAGGCATCTTGGCTAAAAGCAAGATCATTACAAAGCGGAGAAATGGGGCAGTCTTCGTGCAAAATACGGTGAGCAAAGTGAATCACAGACTCTTCAACAGCCGTCACGTGGGCAAGGTGATCTTTGATACTCCAGGCGTCTGGGCGAGCGTGGTAACTGGCTGCCTGCTCATCAAGATCACGAATAAGTTGCAGGGTATCCCGGCGACTTTCATTTAACTTTCGGCGGAGATCAGTCAGTATTAGATGAGTCATCAAATTAGGGATTTGGGATTAGTGAGCCGAAACTACTGGGGTCTGACAGAAGCGCGCAGACACTACAAATACCCCCTAAACTGATGACCCCAGCTACTGCCAGAATCGGCAAAACGCACGAAGCAACCAAGTTTAAATAACCCAGAATCAAGCCCACAATGGCCAGCGCATCGCCGGCTTGCGCGCCGTTGCTTCGCCGTATTTCTCCACGCGCCATATGACCGGTGATCACTGCAACGATGGCAGCCACCACAGGCAGTAAAAACCAACTCGCCAGGCTCGAAGCCAAACTGACAATAGCCAGGTTATTTGTAACCGGAACCTGAGGGTAATGAGACTGCAGAGAATTGCTCATAAATAAGCGCGTCTTAAAGTTTAACTCATTGGCGATAATTGGCGGTCAGGCAATCGCATTAACGCGACGCCGGCTGCGCCACCATATAAATAATAGCAGCATAAACCCAACGGCCAAAACGATGATTATTGGCACCAAGAGTGCCATTATAGCGCTTATCAAGGCTAAAATGTCCTCAATGATGCTAATAAGCCAGTTGCCGGTACCACCGGTTGTAGCGGTCACGGCCGGACGAGCTACCGATTTGACCGTGTGTACACCCCCGGCCACAAGCAACCCGGCCACAAAAGCAACAGCCGGATGCAATTCACCCACTACCCCGGAACTGGCGGCAAATAAAATCGCACCCGCGGCGGGTCGGCCCACCGTTTGAACGATGTCATTAACGGTATCTACGGCCGGAATTTTGTCAACTGTCATTTCAATCAGCAACAAGACGGCCAATGCACCGATAATCCACCAACTGGTCATAACATCCCACGGCTCGTTTAATTTGATCAAATTCGTATAACGCGCGGCTAGGGCCACAACCAACAGGGGTAAATATGCATTTAAGCCCGCCGAAGCAGACAATCCAAAGGCAGTCCAAATACTCGAAAAGGCTTCAAACATGGCTAACTAGGTCTCCTTAAAAACTACCCGGCCCTGACACGTGTTCGAAACACGTCAGAGTTTCATCCGGCCAAAAACATCGGCAAGCGACTGCAACAAAATTTTCACTGGTAAGGACATTACAGGTAACGAGCTAACAACAACTCGATAAGTATAACCCCACTTTGACGCAAAAGTTGCTTTACAATCTGGTTATTTTAAAATTACGTCAATTCGGACTGTAATGCCGGCTCTTTGAATGCGGAATGAGCGACAACCGGGCAGTTGCGGGATGATAGGATTCATAATTATCCGGCTGGTCGGCTACGCACCCGCCTTTCTTGCGAATTGTCCATAAAGATTAGCGCTCACCAGGAGCGACCAGAAATAGGTAAAGAAGATACCAATCCCACAAATAATAATCCCGAGGCCAGCTACAAGACCCGCAACCCAGCTCAACAGCACGGCGATGACATAATCGCCGATATTCTCCCTAATGATCTTGATAATTTCGCGAAACTGAAATGCCGCGGCCAGCGTATCTTGGCGCGCATAGCGTATTATCCCAGCCGGGAACAGGAGCGAGGCTCCAATACTTAAAATAACCTGGACGCAGTTTAAGCAGATAACAGCGAACGCAAGACTACCCGCCATATCAGAGTCAAGCTGGTCAACTCCCAAATTTACGCCGGCAGAAGCACACGCAACCAAAATGGCAGGGATATTGTAGGCTAAGACAATTACGAAAACCATTAAGCCTTTAGAAAACAGGCTGCCAAAATCGTCCCATTCGGGTAATGGGGTGGGCTGTCCGTCGCGCACATTTTTGATGACCTCAAGCATGTAGCCGAACACCGGTAAGAAAAGGGCCAGGCCCACCAATACAATGGATAAAGGGACTGCGAAAAGAAGGATAACCCCACCAATAGCAAGTTTCTTAATCCAGTCCTGATCATCAAATGCAAATGTAAATGCGGAACCGATATCCATAATTATGATTATCTCCCTCGATGAAAAAATAATTGTATCCGATAATATTTGACTGCAATACCAAACGGCTTATTGTCGGCGTCTCACTAATTTTGATGACTGTTGCCCCAGTAGGCACCACCTGCCGCCCCAAGTGCAGCAGCTACCACCAGCCAGATCACGCAACAAACTGCAGCGATGCTTAATATGCCGGCGATACCCAAACCACCTAACATAGCCGGATCGATACCCGCTTCCTGAAGGGCAGCCAATTGATCGGGCGGCAGATTTGTTATTGCCTCCCCGATCGGGTCCACTCCGCTAATTGAAAAGTAGATGCTGTTGACAATTCCACTGAGCACGCTGGCAATGAATGCGGCCACAACGGCCGCAAGCGCGCCATTCATCGCGCCACTGCTGCCCGAACGGGGCTGAGTCATCCAGTAAGCCGCCAGAACACCGACGCCAACATAGGTGATGACGGTCAGTGGCAACGTTAGACAACCGACGCAGGGAATAAGTCCTAACAAGGTTAAAACAAATAGTATCCCGACCCCAACACCGCCGGCCTTAAGGACTGCTTGCATATCCATCAGAAAACCCCCTCTCCAACTAAAAATTTTTTGTGGCAAAATCGCTTGCTTATGCAAAGCTAGTTCATTATACCAAACCTACTGTCCGCTGACAATAATCTAAAGGTATTGGTTTGATGCCCCGGCCGGCGAGGTTCTCCTTTTTAACACCTTGTTTGACGAAGGTTGAACGTCCGTGATATACTCCTGTGAGCATGTTTTCTAGCCA
>JBFGLD010000435.1:0-5581 GCA_041576335.1 Anaerolineae bacterium
CCTGATTTCCCTACCGGTAGCCACCTCCCAGATGCGGATTGTGTTATCGCCTCCGGCGGTGATAAGCCGCTGTTGATCCGGACTGAAGGCAACCGAACTGGGTCCCGCCTGGTGGCCCTCAAAGCGACGAATTTCTTCACCGGTGTCCACACGCCACAACCGGGCAGTTCTATCATCGGAGGCAGAGGCGAGCGTTCTACCGTCCCGGCTAAAACTCAGCCCCCATATCTCTCCGGTGTGTCCTGCAAAACGGCGGATTTCTTCGCCGGTACTCACCTGCCATAACCGGATTAAGTTGGCTCGATCTCCCGTGGCCAGGATTTGTCCATCCGGGCTGAAAGCGACCGATCTGCCCCAATTGTCAAGCTGGAGCCGGTAGATTTCTTCGCCGGTGGCTATATTCCACAGCCGGGCGGTGGAGTCATCGGCCGTGGTGACAATAAACTGCCCGTCCGGACTGAAGATTGCTGTAGTTAAAGAAGCCGTGTGGCCCTCAAAGCGCCGGATTTCCTGACCGGTGATCACATCCCAGAGGCGAACGGTCTTATCATCAGATCCCGTAACAATCGTCCGACCATCCGGACTGATTGCCGAGGCAAATATTCCATCCGTGTGCCCGGCAAAGGTCTGGAGCAACACCGGCACCCGATCCACCACCTGGCGCAGGGCGGCGTCGGCTTCGGGGGTGAAGTAGCCATCCTCGGTCAGCGTAGTCAAGACGGCCTCGCGGGCCAGCAGCAGGGCCAAGGTGCCGGAGGGGTCTTCGCCGCTGGCCAGCACGATCTGGGCCTGGGTGGCCAGTTGGCTGGCCTGGGCCCGGCGAGCCTCTCGTTCGGCCTGGGCGCGAGATGCTTCCGACTCGGCCTGGGCATTTTCGGCCTGCCGGCGACGGGCCTCGGCTGTTTGTTGGGCCTGATTGGCCTGCTCAGCATTTTGAGATGATTGTACCCCAAACACCCCAGCCGCAATGGCCAGCAGCACGGCTACCAGGCCCACCGCGGCTACCCACACCGCCCGTTTGCGCAGATTGGTGGCAGCCTGCGCCTGCTCCTGTGCCCGGGCTTCGGCTTCTTGAGCGTGTTGTTCTTCGGCGATACGGCGGGCCTCAGCTTCTTTGGCCAACTCTTGGGCAACCTCCAGTTCGCGCCGTAGTTGGGCCTCCCGTTCAGCGGCCTGTCGTTCGCGCAGGACCAAGCCGGCCTGGATGTACTCCCGCTCGGCTTCGCTTAAATCCGTCCGACGCTGATTGAGCCAATTCTCAGCCTCGGCCAAGGGCGCGCCGCGCAGTAGGGCGCCCTCATCCTGGTCGCTGGCCTGCCATTGGCGCAGCCCGTTTCGCAGCCGCTGCTGCCAAAAGAGAAACTCGCGGTCCGCATCCAGCCAGTGGCGCAGCCGGCCCCAATCGCGGATCAGGGCTTCGTGGGCCACCTCCACGGTTTCCCGACCGGCCGCATCCCGGCCGGTGACCACCAGCCGGGCATCGGCCAGTCGTTGGGCCAACTGCCAATCCGCCGGCTTCAACTCGCTTCGCAGGGCCAAGCGGCGGGTATCTTCGCTGCGTTCGCCGGGCCGGACCAGTTGGGTCAAGAGATGGCGGGCTGTCTCTTGTTCAGCCGGGCTTAATTTGGCATAGATCCGGTCGGCGTGACGAGTCAAGGCCCCTTCTACCCCACCAATGGCCTCGTAGCCGGCGTGGCTTAACTGTCGGCTCTGTTCCGCCTCCAGCCGATCCCACAGCGCGGTCAGGGCAAACTCCAGCAGGGGCAAAGTGCCCGGTTCTTCACCCACATCATTCAGAATACGTTCCACCAACCCGCTTTCAAAAGTGATACCTTGCCGCTCAGCCGGGCGCTCGATGGCCAGGGTCAACTCCTCGCCGGTCATCGGCCCCAACTTGAAATCATTATCCTGGATCATATCGGCGAAGGGGCGATGGGCCAGGGCCTGTTCCAGAAAGTCGGCCCGCAGGGTGAAGACCAGGGTGAAACTTGGCCGGGTCTGGTACTGCTGCAGGTCGATCATTTCAAACAAGGTATCCAGAAAGTTGATGCGGGTCTCCGGATCGGGACAGAGGGTATGCAGCTCTTCAAATTGATCGATCACGAGTAGCAGGCGGGTTGCTTCGGAAGGCTCGTGGGGTTCGGCCGCCTCGTTGGCCTGTTGCAAAATACGGTCAACCACATCGACCAGGGGCAGCTCGCCCTGGCTCAGGCGCTTAGCCAGCCGGCGAACCTCGACCAGCTGGTCGGTAATGCTTAGCCCCGGCTCCAGCAGCGGCAGCAGGGTGGCGGCCAGACCTTGAAACGGATCGCTGCCCGGTCGGAAATCTTCAATCAACCAGCCCGGCTCCTGGCGCAACCGGGCCACCAGCCCGGCCTGAACCACCGACGATTTACCGCTGCCCGAGGGGCCGATCACCGCCACCAGCCCCCGGCTCGGCACAGCCTCGACCAAGGTTTGAATAAAACTTTCCCGGCCAAAGAAGAAGGGCGCGTCTTCTTCCAGAAAGGCAAGTAGCCCGCGATAGGGGCAAGGCGGCGGCGGGCCGACCGGCCCCGGCTGCGGTGGAGTTGGGGTCAGCGGCCGGTCGGCCAAAATAGCTTCCAGCTCGGCTCCGACCAACCGTACGCTGGGGAGGCGCTGCGCCCGTCCCTTGACCAGCATGCGGTAGATCAGATCGGCCAGAGCCGGGGGAATATCGCTGCGATATTGGCTAAGGTCGGGGGTAGGCTGGGTCATGATGGCAGCCAGGATGGTCGTCATGGTTTCGCCTCGAAAAGGCTGTTTGCCGGCCAGCATCTCAAACAGAACCACCCCAAAGGCCCAGATGTCGGCCCGTTCATCCAGAGGCTGGCCATCGCAGCCTTCGGGGCTGAGGTAGTTGAGGGTGCCGACCAGCAGACCCGTTTCGGTCGCCTGGGAGCTATCGCTGAGGCGAGCCGTGCCAAAATCGGTCAGGCGGGGGGTGCCATCCTGGGCCAGCAGAATGTTGGCCGGTTTGAGGTCGCGGTGGATGATATTGAGCCGGTGGGCCCGGGTCAGGGCGTCGGCCAAATCCAAGGCAATCTCCAGTACCCGGCTAATGGGGAGGGGGCTGTCCCGCCTGAGCAGGTCTTGCAGCGAACCGCCGTCCACAAATTCCATCACCAAATAATGCCGGCCATCCCGCTCGACCGCGGCCAACAGCTTGACGATATTGGGGTGGTTGAGCTGGCGCAGGGCCTCGCCCTCGCGCACAAAACGGGCTACCAGATCCGGGTTCGAGGCCACCACCTCCGGTTTGAGTACCTTGATGGCCACCGGTTGGCCGCTTTGAGTATCCAGACCGCGATAGACGTTACCCATCCCGCCCTGGCCCAGCAGATTTTTGGCCAATCCCTCCGGCGTATTCCCCTCAACAATGCCGTAACTGCCGGTAATACTTTTGACATGGTGGGCCGTCTCTTGCCGGATACGCTCGTACAACGCGGTGGTTTCAGCTTCAGGCCGCACCTCCAATTCATCCTCAAGCAGTTCGGTACACGTTTGATACTGGCGCAAGGCCGCCGAGCGATTCCCGGACTCGGCGTACAGCTCCATCAGGCAGCGGTGAGCCGGTTCATGGAGGGGGTCGAGGGCCAACCAGCGTTGGGCATAGGTGATGGCCGTATCAAATTGCCCTTGGGTACGATGGCCTGCCACCAGCTTTTCCAGGACACCGGCCAACTCGTGGCGCAGCCTTTCGGTTTCAAAGGCTTGCCAATCGTCGAACTCGGCGCTGTCGGGTAGGGTGAAGCCCGCCAAAAAATCGCCCCGGTACAGGGCGACCGCTTCCGCCATGTGGACCAGACACTGATCACAAAGCTCGCTGTCGACATGGTCGTGAGTTTGCCCACTTTGGGCTAACTGCCGGAACTGTTCGACATCCGGCCAGATGTCTGCCTCACGATCCAAGCCAACGCTTTCCCGCTCCACCCATAAGCCCACTCCGGCCAGGCTTTTGTTGAGCGTGGACAGGGTGGTACGCAGAGTGGAGCGGGCCTGGCGCGAGCCAGAGTTTGGCCAGAGTAGCGCCGTCAGGGCTTCGCGGCGGTGGGACTGGCCGGTGACGGCCAGGTAGGCCATCAGGGCCACGCTTTTGCGGGTATTCAATTCCAGCGGCTGGCCATTTCGCTCCAAGCGCGGCGGTCCGAGAAAATATAGCTTGAGGTGGGACATCGGTGTGCCTCCTTGGTAGAGATTAGGGTTTGGGGATTAAGGATTAGAGGGCATCTTGCCTCTGTTACGTCCCCCTTTACCCCTAATTCCCAATTCCGAATCCTGATTTTTCTATGGTAATAACAGAGAACCGCATACAAATCAAATTTGAGAGTAAGATACTTGATTTTTTACGTTTTTTTAACGCTTTTTTTGACGATCTCAGGGCGGCCAATGGTTAAACTGAAATCAAAGATTGAAGTATCCCGGCCAGTCGGGGGCAAACTTACTTTCAACCAGGGGTAGACTGGCCCTCCCCACTCATTATAAAAAGGAGACCTAAAATGAAGCAGCAACGTACTTTCGTCATCGGTTTGGTCATGCTTGTGTTGGGTGTGGTATTCACGGCCTGTGTACAGGTGTCGCCGGAGGAACCGATTGAGAAGAATGCTCGTCAATCCGAGGCCGGTGCTGAGATTTCAACAGATGAGGTGTTGAGCCCATCGGAGTACTTTGCGGCAAATCCAGAGCTTAAGATTGTAGAGCGTTATGCAAATCTGGCGGATGAAGCAGGTACCGGCTCGGCCTTTTATGCCGCCAACCCGGAACTGATGACTGCCGACCGCTACACAGCGCCGGTCTTTGAGGATCAGGAGGTATCCGGCTCAACCTTTTTTGCGACCAATCCAGAGTTGATGGTCGTTGATCGCTACACAGCACCGGTTATCGAGAATGGAGAAACATCCGGCTCTGAGTACTTTGCCGCTAACCCAGAGTTGATGACCGCCGGTCGTTATACCAGCCAAGAAAAGCTAACGGAATCCGAAATTTTTGCGGCCAACCCGGAACTGATGGCGGCTCATCGTTACACCGCCACCGCCACGGAAAAATGAGGTCGTCGCCACAGTTGCTTCAAGCTCACCGTCCACGTTCAGACCGCCAAGGGGTTAAAGCCCCTGGCGGTCTTTATATTTTTCCTCCAACCCAAACCATCCTTAACAAGCTAAACTAAATAGTCCAAAAAAAGGATCCTTTTGTTGGACCTGTCGTTGTCTTGGCTATTGTCAAAAACCCTCTTTCTGTCCAGGCTCTAAACTGGCCCCCTGGCTGGTCAAATAAAACGGCTTTTCGCGTAGACTGGATAATAGGGGGAGTGCGCACATTTTTAGAGAAGAGGTTGAGATGAGTGTCAAAAGTTTAATTGTGCTGTGCCTGGTTGGTCTGTTGCTTTCGGCTTGTGATCCTAGAGTAGTAACACTCACTACTGAACACGATTGTCCAAGAGTAGTAGCAACGGTAAATGCTTGGATAGATGAGAATGAAAATGGGTTTTGGGACGTAGGAGAGCCCCCCCTCCCTGGTGTGCGATTCGCCCCCACTGGTCCTTGTAATATGGTGAGCGACC
>JBFGLD010000436.1:0-5579 GCA_041576335.1 Anaerolineae bacterium
CCTAATCGCATCGGGCAGGGCATCGAATTTGACTACTGCTGCGTGCATGCCTGTTTTGCCCTGCGTGAGGCTGGCTACGAAACAATTATGGTCAACTGCAATCCCGAAACAGTCAGCACTGATTACGACACGGCCGACCGGCTGTACTTTGAGCCACTGACCCTGGAAGATGTGCTCAACATTGTTGATGTGGAACGGCCCGACGGGTTGATCGTACAATTTGGCGGGCAGACTCCGCTCAACTTGGTCGAGGGGCTGGCCGGGGCTAAGGTGCCAATCTGGGGTACGGCGCCAGCCGCCATTGCTGCAGCCGAAGATCGGGAGCGATTTGAAGCCCTGCTCGAAAATTTGGGCATCGACCGGCCGCCGAATGGCGCTGCAGCGAATTTAGACGAGGCCTACGAGGTTGCTGCCAGAATCGGCTATCCCCTGCTGGTTCGACCCTCTTACGTACTGGGCGGGCGGGCTATGGCCGTAGTCTACGATGAGGCGAGCCTGGCCAATTACGTCGCCGAGGCGGTGGCTGCGGCACCGGGGAAGCCCATTTTGATCGATCACTACCTGGAAGATGCCTATGAAGTTGACGTGGATGCGATTGCCGATTGCGGGCTGGCGGGTGGCGGACGGGTAGTCATCGGCGGCGTGATGCAGCATATCGAAGAGGCAGGGGTTCACAGCGGCGACAGCGCCTGTGTATTGCCACCTTATAAGATTAGCGCCTACCACCAAAGCATTATCCGGGAGTACACCGGGCGCCTGGCTCACGCACTCGCGGTACGAGGCCTGATGAATATCCAGTTTGCGATCAAGGATGATGTCGTCTATGTTCTGGAGGTTAATCCCCGCGCCAGCCGGACCGTGCCCTTTGTGAGCAAGGCCACCCACGTACCCCTGGCCAAAATTGCGGCTCGCGTGATGGCCGGCCAGACTCTGGCCGAGATCGGTTTCACCGAGCAGCCGCAGATCAAGGGCTTTTATGTGAAAGAAGCGGTGCTGCCATTTCGTAAATTCATAGGCGTGGACGCCGTCCTGGGTCCGGAAATGCGCTCAACCGGCGAAGTGATGGGCCATGCGCCCCGCTTTGGCGCTGCATTTGCCAAGGCCCAAATGGCCGTAGGCGACCTTTTGCCCGCACCCGCCGACGGGGCGGTAGTTATCAGCGTCAATGACTTTGATAAGAGCGCGGCGCTCAAAATTGGACGGGACCTGACCCGATTAGGGTTTAGGTTGATGGCGACCCACGGTACGGCGGCCATGCTGCGCCGCGTCGGTGTAAAAGTGCAGGCCGTTAATAAAGTCAGCGAAGGGGAACCTCATCTTGTCGATGCAATGCGATCCGGGCAAGTTTCCCTGATCATCAATACGCCGTTGGGCTCGACCTCTTTTTCAGATGGACAGCTCATTCGCACCGAAGCCGCTCGCTTGGGTATTCCCCTAGTGACGACCTTAACAGCAGCTCAAGCCGCGGTCAATGGTATTGCCTATCTGGCTGAGGAGTCGCTGCACGTGTGTAGTTTGCAGTCGTTAGAGACTACTCAATGAGATTGACTGAACGGGACAGCAACGATACCTGCAGGGCTCAGGTAATGAAAACCAGGAACACAGAGAACGCGGAGAAGACACAGAGATACACGGAGTTTTATAATTTTTGCTCTGTGTAACTCCGCGTAACTTTTTTTCAAGGGAGCCCCCAAGCCGCCCTGGGGGCGTCAGACACAAGAATGTAAATTGAGATTTGGGGGAACACCCCCTCGCGAAGCATCCAACTTTGCTGGGCCAGCCCCCCGCATTAACACAGGAGGCAAATAGATGGCACTATATGGAGGAATTGAGGCCGGTGGAACTAAATTTGTCTGCGCCGTGGGTACCGGACCGAACGATATACGAGATGAAGTCCGATTTCCCACCACGACGCCGGACGAAACCGTTGGCCGATCTATTGAATTTTTCAAGAAACAACCGGCTAAAGAGCCGCTGGCTGCCATTGGGATTGCATCGTTTGGCCCGGTCGATCCCGATCCCAAGTCGCCCACATTTGGCACCATCACAACCACCCCAAAGCCCGGCTGGGCACATACCGACTTTGCCGGGTCCATCAAAGAGGCTCTGAACGTACCGGTCGGTTTTGATACCGACGTAAACGGTGCGGCTTTGGGCGAGCATCGCTGGGGTGCGGCCCAGGGGTTGGACACCTTTATCTACCTGACCATCGGCACCGGCCTGGGCGGCGGCGGCCTGGTAAACGGCCAGATGATGCACGGCCTCATTCATCCCGAAATGGGGCACATCCGGCTGCCTCGCCATCCGGATGACGAATACGGGGGGGCTTGCCCTTTCCACGGCGACTGCCTGGAGGGGATGGCCGCCGGTCCGGCCTTAGAGGCTCGCTGGGGTAAGCGGGCAGAAACGCTACCGGCCGAACACCCGGCCTGGCCCATCGAAGCCCACTATTTGGCCTTTGGATTGGTCAATTTTATTTGCAGCCTATCACCCCAGCGCATTATCATGGGCGGCGGCGTGATGGAGCAGCCGCAGCTCTTGCCGCTGATCCGGCAAAAAGTGCAACTGCTGCTAAACGGCTACGTCCAGGCGCCGTCGATTTTGGAAGGTATCGAGACTTACATTGTGCCGCCGGGCCTGGGAAAGCGGGCCGGGGTGTTGGGGGCGATAGCTCTGGCTCAGCTGGTCGCGGCAGAGGCTTAAATGCATCGTGAGAATACACTCTTTCGCCGTCTAAAAACGGTGCCATTTTGGCGAGACGATTTTCCCCGGCCGGCCGATCTGCCGGTGTCATCACTGCCGGAGCAGGTCGACGTGGCCATTGTGGGCGGAGGATACACGGGCCTGTCGGCGGCGCGAACCCTGTCCCGAGGCGGAGCAAGGGTCGTCGTGCTGGAGCAGAGCAAAATCGGTTGCGGGGCCAGTTCGGTTAACGGCGGCCAGGTGGGCCCGGGCTTGAAGGCGGGTATGCAGACGGTCTTGAAACGGTACGGCCCGGAACTTGGCCGTGAATTGTGGCAAGCTTCGCTTAAGGGCGTCAAGTTTCTAGAGCAGACCATGGCCGATGAGCGGATCGACTGCGACTACACCGGGCGGGGTGGTTTGGCCTTGGCCTTTCGCCCGTCCCATTATAAGCAGATGGTCGACCTCGTGAAGTGGATGGCCCACGAGCTCAACTACGAGCAAAAGATTATTCCCCCCGAAAAACTGCGGCAAGAGATTGGCTCCGTTGCATATTACGGGGCTATTTTAGAAGAAGAAGGCGGGGGCATTCACCCGGCCAAATATGTATATGGCCTGGCCTGTGCTGCTGCCCGGGCCGGGGCAATGCTGTGCGAAGATACGACGGTTCAGCGTATTGGGCGCCGGGCCCGCCGCACCGATTTTCAATTAGCCACAAGTCGCGGTGAACTTGACGCCGGCCAGGTGTTGATAGCGACCAACGGTTACACCGGCCCCCTGGTTCCGGACATTCAGCGCCGTGTTTTTCCGGTAGGCAGCTATATGATTACGACAGAGCCGCTGTCGCTTGAGCTGCAGCGCGAACTCAGCCCCAACGACCGGGTATTCTATGATACCAAGCATTTCCTCAATTATTTCCGGCTGACCCCGGATGGACGAATGTCGATGGGAGGGCGCAATAATCTGTCACCCGATTTGGACCTGGTCGAAAGCGCCCGCAATCTTCAACGGCGCATGGTGGAAATCTTTCCCCAACTGCGACATGTTCCTGTGACTCACAGTTGGACCGGCCGGCTGGGCCTTACCTTCGACTTGGTGCCCCACATCGGCCGGATCGGCGGGGTGTATTATGCCCTTGGCTACGGCGGTCACGGCGTGGCCCTGTCGAACTATCTGGGTAAAGAGGTGGCCGAGCTTATCGCCGGACAGATTTCCTACAGCCCTTTTGCCGAAATCTCTCACCAAACCTATTTCTTTTATAAGCGAAAGCCCTGGTTTTTACCTGCGGCAGCCGCTTATTACCGCTTTTTGGACGCGATAGGCTGAGGTCAGATACTCTTTCGGATTATGTAGATTTATATCGGATTTTTGCTCTGGCTCAAACCTTGCTATAATCTCTGCTACAATGGCTAAGATCAAAACTCGTTACGTTTGCCAGGAGTGTGGCAGCGCCCAGCCCAAGTGGATGGGCCGCTGCCCCGATTGTGGGGAATGGAATACCCTACAGGAGACAATTATCGAGGCCGGAAAACCGGGCGCGGCCACTGCGGCGGCGCGGCAGGCCTTAGTGGGGCGTAACAAACCCCAGCCGCTTGGCCAGATTTCCGCCGACAGCTACCAGCGTACCTTGCTGCCGATGGCCGAATTCAACCGGGTGCTGGGCGGAGGGCTGGTGCCGGGCTCGATTACTCTGATCGGCGGTGATCCCGGTATCGGCAAAAGTACCTTGCTGCTGCAGATTTCGGCGGGATTGGCCCAGTCAGGGCAAGTGCTCTATGTCTCGGGTGAAGAGAGCGCCCAACAAATAAAGTTGCGGGCCACTCGTCTAAACGTTCCCGGCGATAACCTGTTTATCCTGACCGAAACCAATACTAATGCGATTATAGAGCATGTTGGGCAGCTGACCCCCCAGTTTTTAGTCGTCGACTCGATCCAGACGGTCTATCTCGACGAACTCCAATCCGCTCCGGGTTCGGTTAGCCAGGTGCGTGAGTGTGCAGCTCGTTTTCAGGAAGTAGCCAAAAATCGCAATTTATCCACCTTTCTTATCGGACATGTAACCAAAACCGGCGCAATTGCCGGCCCCCGGGTTTTGGAGCACATTGTCGATACCGTGCTCTATTTAGAGGGAGAACGGTATCATACTTATCGTTTGCTGCGGGGCGTCAAGAATAGGTTTGGGGCCACCAACGAGGTCGGTATTTTTGAGATGAGTGATTTGGGGTTGAGCGAAGTTTTGAATCCCAGCGAGGCGTTTTTGGCCGAACGCTTGCCAAATGCTGCCGGATCGGCCATTGCCGTAACTTTGGAAGGTACCCGGCCGTTGCTCGTCGAGGTGCAGGCCTTGGCGAGTACGACCAGCTTTGGCAATCCACGCCGGACGGCCAATGGGGTTGATTTTAACCGGCTGCTGCTGCTCGTGGCCGTTTTAACCAAGCGTGTCGGGGTCCGCCTGGCCGACCAGGATGTATTTGTCAATGTCATCGGCGGGCTGCAAATTGGCGAGCCGGCCTCCGATTTAGCCGTGGCCACGGCCATTTCCTCCAGCTTCCGTAACCGGCCCGTGGCTGCCGACATTGCCACGGCAGGCGAAATTGGGCTTTCAGGGGAACTGAGAGCCGTTGGCCACTTGGAAACACGCTTGAAGGAAGCGGCCAAGTTGGGCTTCAAGCGTTGTTTGATTCCCAAATCCAGCCAATTAAAACAGATTAAGGAACCCCCTCTTGAGCTTTTACCTGTTCGTTCATTAAGCGAAGCCCTGGAAATCGCCCTCATTTGAGCGGGGATGTTCGACGTGTAGCAGGCCCAAGACCTGCCCCTACAACAAATGCTTCAACCCAGGCAAAATACTCAGCCCAGATTTGGGTTTGTCCTAAATTTTTGGAAAAGAGTGGCCC
>JBFGLD010000437.1:0-5547 GCA_041576335.1 Anaerolineae bacterium
CGATGGCAATTCGCTGGCGATCATTGTCACCGGCAGTGGCGTGCGGACGGCTGAAGCCTATGATGGCGACCCCTCCGGCGCCCCCTTGCTCCACATCGAATATGATTCGACCGCACCTGATAACCAGCCGCCGCTGGTTGAGGCCGGTCCAGATCAGACCATCACCTTGCCCGACAGCGCCAGCCTGAACGGCACCGTCTCCGATGACGGCTGGCCCAGCGGGGTTCTCACCACTACCTGGAGCCTGGCTAGCGGTCCGGGCTCGGTCACCTTCGGCGATGCTAATGCGGTCGATACGACGGCCACCTTCTCTGCGGCCGGCACTTATCTCCTGCGCCTGAGCGCCGATGACGGGGCGCTGACCGCTAGCGACGAGTTGACCGTTGTGGTGAATGACGCAGCGGCGGTGCAGACTTTAGACGTTCAGGTGGCCTCGAGTGCCGATGATGCCGAAGAGAGTTCGTCAGGCAGTGTAGCGCAAGGGAGTAGCGACCTGGAACTGGTCGAGGATGCCGGCGACACCCAGACGGTAGGTATGCGCTTCAATGGGGTCGTGGTGCCTCAGGGCGCAACGATCGTCGATGCTTATGTCCAGTTTCAGGTGGATGAAGCAGACACCGGGACCAGCTCACTGACGATCCAGGGCCAAGCCGTCGACGATGCCCCAGAGTTTATCGCCCTTAACGGGAACATCTCCGCCCGACCCAGAACCGGGGCAGCGGTGTCGTGGACACCTCCGCCCTGGACCACCACGGGCGAAGCTGGAGCCGACCAGCAGACCCCCAACCTCGCCTCGATCATTCAGGAAATCGTTGACCGGTCCGCTTGGACCGATGGCAATTCGCTGGCGATCATTGTCACCGGCAGTGGCGTGCGGACGGCTGAAGCCTATGATGGCGACCCCTCCGGCGCCCCCTTGCTCCACATCGAATATGATTCGACCGCGGTCGACCAATTACCGAAGGTGACGATCACTGCGCCGTCAGAAAACTCGACCTTCGCCGTAGGCAGCGCCATCACCTTTAGCGGCACGGCTACCGATCTGGTGGACGGAGATTTGACGACTAACCTCGCTTGGGTGTCCGGCCTCGACGGAACCATCGGTGGCGGTGGGTCATTCACCACGACCTTGTCCGTAGGAACCCACACGATCACAGCCACTGTGACCGATAGCGACGGCCTGGTCGGTTCTGATCAAGTGGCGCTCAACGTAGTTACCAATACAAACGTGGTTGTCGGTGCGGGCGATATTGCGGTTTGTGGTTCTGATTACGACCTTGAGACATCTCTGTTAATGGATAATATTGCCGGCACGGTGATCACCCTGGGCGACAACGTGTACTCGGACGGCACAGACGCGGAATTCAGCGACTGCTACGACCCGACATGGGGCCGGCATAAAGCTCGCACTCGTCCGTCTGCCGGTAATCATGATTACCATACACCTGGGGCTGCCGGCTACTTCAACTACTTTGGTTTGGCTGCCGGTGAGCCGGATAAGGGATATTACAGCTACGACGTGGGCGATTGGCACATTATCGTTCTCAATTCTAATTGTTCAGCAGTCGGGGGCTGTGACATCGGTTCTGCTCAAGGCCAATGGCTCCAGGCTGACCTGGTCGCAAACCCGACTGACTGCACGTTAGCTTATTGGCATCACCCACGGTTCAGCTCCGCTGCTCAACATGGAAGCTCAACTCGATACCAGGACTTCTGGCAGCTATTGTACGATGCCGGTGCGGACGTGATTTTGAGCGGTCACGATCATACATACGAGCGTTTTGCCCCGCAGGATCCAAGCGGGATCGCGGATCCGGAACGCGGTATCCGCCAGTTTATCGTAGGTACAGGGGGCGGTAGCCTGCGATCCTTTGGCCCGCCCGAACCAAATAGCGAGGTCCGCGAAGGTGATACGTATGGTGTTTTGAAGTTGACGCTCCATCCAACTGCCTATGACTGGGAGTTTATCCCCATCGCCGGCCAAACGTTTTCCGACTCCGGTACGGCTGCTTGTGTTGACGTAACGGCAACTAACCAGGCGCCGGTGGTCGACGCCGGTCCAGATCAGACCATCACCTCGTCCAACAGTGCCGGGCTGGACGGCACCGTCTCCGATGACGGGCTGCCCAATCCCCCAGGCACATTAACCACCACCTGGAGCCAGGTCAGCGGTCCGGGCTCGGTCACCTTCGCCGATGCTAATGCGGTCGATACCACGGCCAATTTCTCTGAGGCGGGCACTTATGTCCTGCGCTTGAGCGTCGATGATGGCGAATTGACGGGCAGTGACGAGGTCACGATCACCGTAAGCGAAGAGGCAACCGTGTCAGTCCTGGATGTTCGCATCATCGACCCCGACCCGGCCAATCCTACCCAAAGCTCAGATGATGCGGAAGAGGTAGATAATGCTACCAGTAGCTTGACCCGCTTTAGTACCGATCTCGATATGCTCTCTGATAGAGGGCTCGACAGAACCAACAGAATCGTGGGTCTGCGTTTCAATACAGTCAACATTCCACCCGGAGCATTCATTAGCAATGCCTATGTCCAGTTCCAGGTTGATGAGGCCGGCTCGGCCGACACGTTGCTCACCATCCAAGGTCAAGCGGCCGATAATCCCGTAACATTTGGATACGACGACAAGATTTCGCCCCGACCCCGTACGACGGCTGAAATATCATGGTCACCACCACCGTGGCCGACAATCGGCGCAGCCGGCTCCGACCAGCGCACCCCAAATATCGCCTCGATTATTCAAGAGATCGTGGATCGGCCTGGTTGGTCAAGCGGCAACTCGCTGGTCATTCTGATCAGCGGGAGCGGTGAACGGACGGCAGAGGCGTTTGAGGGGGATCCGGCCAGCGCACCGTTACTGCATGTGGAATATAATACAGGTAACTAGACTTTAAACCAGCCGGCAGAGCAGATTAATCCCGATATTTCGCCTCAGGGATTTCATCGTAAATCTACGAACTTTAGACTGTAACAGATAAAAATTAGGGAGATACCACGCCAACCGCCAAGTATCGTTGGTATCTCCCAGCTCGACCTAGCCGCTAGAAGGGCCTCGGTGTGTTTGCACCTAGGCACTCTTCTATTGGCTACGCCTATTTTATTTTAAACCATGGCCTAGCTTTTGACAAGGGCCAAAATCGTGATTTCGAGCAAGCCAACTGCGGACTTTGCGAACTATCAACAAAAAGCCCGACCGGGCCAAGAAAATAAAGGTGCATTTATGACACGTTCCCTGCATTTGCCCGCTCTTCAACAGAGCGATCATGCCACTAACTTCTCAGACAATGGCGGCAGCTTGCAGCAAAGCAGCAAGCTGCCGCAACAGCCGACGCTCAACCTCATTTACAGGCTGTGCCGAGCGCTGGCGGAAGAGCGTATAGCCTACTGTCATTGGAAAAGCAATAACGCGCTGGAACGTTCGGCCAGCGGTGACAACGATCTCGATCTGCTGGTCAGTCGTGCTGACGCGGAACGCTTTAGCGAAATCTTGTCTAAATTGGGCTTCAAGCTGGCCGAGGCCCCGCCGGACAAGTGGATGCCCGGGGTTTTGGACTACTACGGTTACGATGAAGAGGAAGATAAATTTGTTCACGCCCATGTTCACTATCAACTGATAGTGGGCCATGATATGACTAAGAATTACCGGCTGCCAATTGAAAGGGCATACCTGGAGTCGGCGGTTCAGGGCGAGTTGTTCAAGGTGCCGGCAGCCGAGTTTGAATTTATTGTTTTCGTAATTCGGATGGTGTTAAAACATTCAACGTGGGATACGGTCCTTATCAGGAATGGGAATCTAGCCGCCCCGGAGCGACGGGAGTTGGCCTATTTGGTGACTCAAGCCAATAGGAGCCGCGTAGACGAGATCCTGCGGCAGTATTTACCCTTCGTGGGCGTCAATCTATTTGACAGGTGCCTGCAGGCCCTTCAGCCCGATGCCTCCCTTTGGACTCGGATCAGGGTAGGCCAGGAGGTCCAAAACGCATTAAAGGCGTATTCCCGCCGCGGCCAACCTCACGACATCTGGCTCAAGTTATGGCGACGGGTGACCTGGGGTATACAACGGCGCATCCTAAAGCGTGTATCCAAAAGACGATTAGCCACGGGGGGCGCGCTTATTGTCGTCGTAGGTGGAGACGGTGCCGGTAAGTCGACGGCGATTGATGGGCTACGTAAATGGCTCTCGAAAGATTATGAAGTACTTAACGTACATTTGGGCAAGCCAACTTGGTCGCGGACGACCACAATTGTAAGAGGTATCTTAAGTTTAGGCCGGTTACTAGGCTTTTACCCCTTCGTAACCGAAGCATCTATTCTGTATGCGGATGAGTCCGACCCTCCCGTAGATTTTCCGGGATATCCTTTGTTGATCCGCGAGGTTTGCAAGGCACGCGACCGGTACTTAGTCTATATCAAGGCCCGGCGATTTGCCACCAACGGTGGCTTAGTCCTGTGTGATCGTTTTCCGCTTTCTCAAATCAACTTGATGGACGGCCCGATAATTGAACGGTTAGTCAAGCCGGCACAGGCCAATTCGTTCATAAAGCGCCTGATAAAGTCAGAAGCGAGATACTATGAGTCCGTAGTCTGGCCTGAGCTGTTAATTACGCTTAAACTCGACCCGCAACTTGCTGTTGAGCGCAAAACAGATGAGGACGCAGACTATGTTCGAGCCCGTTCCCAACTAATGTGGTCGTCCGACTGGCAGCAAACGCCGGCGTACGTTGTGGATGCCTCCCGCTCTAAGGAAGAGGTTTTGTCTGAGTTGAAGTCCCTAATCTGGTCAGAGCTGTAGTCCTGCATTACGAATTTGGATCAAGAAAACATAGCCTTAGGTGGGCCAAGATTCAGGGTATCCGAAAACTTGGTCGTTGCTTGCGTAGAGCACAAAGTGCTTCCCAATACAGCGCGTAACCTAAATCCACCAGAAAAATAGAAGAGTTATGCTTATAGATAATACACGGACAAATAGTCCGCCCTTAATTGTAGAAGTCATTGGTCTAGCCGGGGCAGGCAAGACGACACTATCGCAAGCCCTGTGTCAACAGAATGAGGAAATGCTGCTAGGTGATCATCTCAATGTCAGAAATGTAAGGTACATGCCCTTTTTGGTCAAGCATGGGCTGTTATCGTTGCCAACACTTCTCAGTCAGCCCTGGAATGGCCGCTGGTTCACCCGAAGAGAGGTAGCAAAAATAATCTATCTAACGGGATGGCAGCACATCTTGAAGCAACAGAGTTCGCATAATAAGGCCGTCGCCATCAGCGACCAGGGTCCTATTTATGAATTGGCCACCCTCCATGCATTTGGCCCTAGAAGGCTCCAAAGCCGGAATCATAAGAGGTGGTGGGCAAGGATGTTCAACCAGTGGGTCCATACGATAGATTTGGTAATATGGCTCGATGCCCCGGAGGAAATCCTGATCGAACGAATCCGCTCCCGTAACAAGTGGCATCCGGTAAAAGCAAGCCATGCCCGGGAGATGCGTGACTATTTGTTGCGTTACCAATCTGCCTATGACCACGTCATATCCG
>JBFGLD010000438.1:0-5540 GCA_041576335.1 Anaerolineae bacterium
CCGCAGGTTGGTCCCTAAGGTATAGCAGCCGATATCGCCGGGATAAATGGCGCTGGGACCAAATTCGCGCTTGAGCGAGAAAAAAGCGGAACGATGGGAACAACCGGGGCACAGTCGTGGTTTTCGTATAGGCAGCGGGAGTGAGTCGACCAGCGCCTGCAGTTCCGGGTCATCCGGAGGTGGGGAGACTTCATAACCTGCCCCGGCCAGTACCCCGCTTAGTATCGCCGAGACAATTTCGGGTGAGAGCTCGCCGGCAGCCGGGACCGTACCGTCCAGCCGGCCTCGGACGCGGTCGCGGTTCGGCAGCTGTAGTTCAATACAAACGTCTGGTTCCTCCAAAACGACTATGGTCTGGAATTGGGCCACGAACTCACTCACTAACTTTCGCGGCAGGGGATAGGGCGTGCCAATTTTGAGCAGCGGTACCTCTATACCCAGCTCAACCAGCGATTGCCGGGCTGTGTTGAACACTACGCCCGAGGCAATCACCCCTACTTGATGTTTGAGGTTAGAGCCTAACTTTTGGCTTGGCTTTGTGACAAAGTTTAGTGCTGACCGGTTAAATTCTGCTTCAATGTCGGCCAACTTTTTATTAAGTTCAACGTGTAATTTATAGCGGAATTTAGGGGTAGCGGTCCAACGCGGTGGATCTCGACGAAATTTGACAGCGGGTAGGCCGGGGTCAGTCAGCGGGCTGTCAAGTAAGGCGATACTCTGCACCGCATGGCACAGCCGGGTCGTAGGTCGTAGCATGACCGGCACATTATAACGTTCAGACAGGGCCAGGGCGTGTTCGACCATAGCTCGGGCCTCGGCCGGGGTGGCAGGATCAAATACCGGCACCTTGGCGTTGAGAGCCATCAGCCGGGAGTCCTGCTCGGTTTGGGAAGAGTGGGGGCCGGGATCGTCAGCCGGAATAATGACAAAGCCGCCTTTAACCCCGGTGTAAGCCGCACTGAAGAGCGGATCAGAAGCCACGTTGAGGCCAACTTGTTTCATAGCCACAGCCGCTCGCAGCCCGGTCCAACTGGCGGCCAGGGCAACTTCAAACGCCACTTTTTCGTTGGCCGACCATTCGGTATAAACCCGGCGCGTCAGCTCTCTTTTATACTTGATCACGCCGGCCAAAATCTCGGAACTGGGTGTGCCCGGATAAGCTGTCACCACCCGACAGCCGTGTTCAACTAACCCCAAAGCAATGGCTTCATTGCCCAAAATGTTTCTGGTGACCATCATCGTCTCCATTTCGGATTTGGGATTTTGGAATATTATTTCTATGTAAGTAAGTCCAAAATCTAAAATCCTAAATTTACCTTAGGTTGAAGAATTTTTAACATTTGCTCGGCAATGTCTACAGCAGCCTTCTCCTGGGCCTCCCGAGTCATCGCCCCAATATGCGGTGTGGCAATAACCTTGGGGTGTTGCACTAATTGGTTATATCCTGGCGGCTCGGCCGCAAACACGTCAAGGGCGGCCCCGGCCAGCTTGCCGGAGTTCAGCGCTTTTACGAGCACATCTTCGTCGATAATACAGCCACGGGCACAGCAGATCAGGTGGGCGCCCTCTTTCATGCGGGCAATTTCCTTTGCGCCAATTAACGCTCGAGTGTCATGCGACAGCGGTACGTGGATGCTCAAGAAATCAGCCTGGGCCAGCACCTGCCCCATATCCTCCGGCTCGGCCCCACGCTGGCGGATTAAAACAGAGGTCAGGTACGGGTCTGCCGCTATGATATTCATGCCAAAGGCCCTGGCTCGACTTGCGACCGCCGTCCCGATCCGACCGAGGCCAATAATGCCAAGTGTCTTCCCACTCAGTTCGCTGCCCAAGAACTGCTTCTTAAGCCATTCCCCCCGTTTCATGGAGGCGTCGGCTGTCGGGATGCCGCGAGCGAGGGCCAGCATGAGACCCAAAGTGAGTTCAGCCACGGCCACGGTAGAAGCCAGCGGCGAATTAAGAACGATGATACCGCGGGCTTGGGCTGCTCTTACGTCGATTGTGTCTAGCCCCACCCCGACCCGACCAATCACCACGAGCTTTTTGCCGAGCTGAATCAACTCGGCCGTCACCCGGGTTTTAGAGCGAACGATCAGGCCTTCGAATTGAGCAATTGTGGCCGTGAGCGCTTCCACTTCAATGTCTGGAACGTAAGTTACAACTGCCGATCGCTTGAGTAGTTCAATACCGGCAGAGGCAATCGTATCTGCCACCAATATTTTTGGGTGTGGCCCGCTTAGCTGCGCTTCTGGCGCCTGTATAAATTCTGTCGGTATAACGTCATCCATATCGAGTATAGAGAACACGAATCCGGGGAAGCCATTAACGTTATTGATTTTTTTCGTAAGTAGTTTTGAGGAAATGTTGATGAAGAAACGTTGTAAGACCGGGCTGAAGAATCTAGGGATGCTGGCGCGAAATTGAAATCTAGTTTGCTTTGAACTGCCAACGTTCGATATTGCGCAAACGACCACGCTTATTCAATAGAGCAGATGGTAACAGCGTCGACCACTTTGAATATGCTTCGAAATGATACCTGGCCGTTACAAAAGTGAAACATTTCAATTATACGCTGAATTTTTTTATTTGTCAATCAGCGCAGCCATGCTGGGTGGGTTCACAATGTTAGGCGGGGAGGGTACCAGTCACTTCCAAGCGGAACACTGACATCCATCTCCGTAAAAATCAAGATCCGGCGGTAAGTGACGGTCACCCAGCCGTGGGACAGGTCCTGCCACCCGAAGGCATCACGGTACCTGCCGCCGGATAACCTTACAGATGTTACGGTCAAGGAATCCAGACACAAGCAAAGACATTTAGATACCGCCGGTTTTGTGGCCGATATATCTCAATTTTTTGGAATGCCTGTAACAAAAGCGCGACATTTCAAATATCCGGTTCAGAGATATACCCATAGTCTGTAATGGGAAAGCGGTTATCCCCTCAGCGTTGGTGACCGTAAAATTTAGCAGAAAATCTCTTTAACCACCCTTATTTGACGGTGGGGAACTTGGAGTCCGGCCGCCGGCTGAAGCTGCATTGAGCCGGGCCAATACCTGAGGAATGACTTTGTCCAACAGGCCGTTGTATTCCGTCGTGCCCAGCTTGGCTATGACAGCCGATTTTACGTGTGAAACCAACTCATCACCTGCCGCAGGGGCAGCCGGCGTCGACGAGGGTTGGGGGGATGAACTCGCCGGCCCGATTACCGCCGGCGGCAGCTGCATGTGCGGCGCGGCGGCCAGGCGCGGCAGACTCGAGGGTTGGCCGCCCCGTTTTTCTACACGTTTCATGTGCAAGCCCAGCACGATGGCCTTCTCGCGGGCCAGGTCGGTCAGCACCACGTCATCATCTATCTCGATTTCGGTTACGCCCGCGGCGTGCATATCTTCAATATCGCGTTCGGTGTAAAATGTTTTCATGATGTTCTCCATTTTCGCGATACCCGGTCCACTATTACCTCACAACATGTGCCCCACGTCTTACATTTCCCGCCCCTCGATGTTTTCGATCGCTGCGACGGCGGCTGCCCGGGCGGTGATCATCTCAGACTCGGTGCCACTCATCCACATCCGGCCAAAGCGACCCACCGACGAAATGTGGATTAACCTGATATTGGCCCGTTTTTCGGCCTCATTGGCGGCGATGTTAATATAAGCAGCCGGGGCAACCTCAAGAACCAGCAGCGTTTCACCGGCCACCAGCAGGCCCCCTCGGCGAAAACGGTTGAGTAATTGAGCTTGATATGGATCGACGTTGGTGATCAACTGCACCGAGGCCACGCTTGGCTTGACCCGGTCTGTCTCCTTCAATCCCAGCCGCGTTAGCACCATTTCACCTGCCGTCAGCACGGCTTCTTGCGAGTGAGAATGAATTTCGAACATGCCGAATTCGCGTTCGACCACCTGCGCGCCGGGCCTGGCTTCGGTCGCTTTGACCGCAATATCCACCAGCCGAAAGACCTCATTGCCGGGTGCAACCTCGATATAAAGCGAGGCCATACCTTCGACCATCAGGTCGCCCTGGGTAATCGTACCGATAAATGCGGCGTATTGGGGTTGAGTCCGGTCCAGGTAGCAGTAGACGCGCAGTTGAAAATCGTCAGCCATAATTTACCTCGTTTATCATGTGTTGTACATTGCCACGCCCAGGGGCGTCACAAACAGCGGATGTCCCGGAATGATGGTTCGAATTCCGGTCACCTCCCGGACAACCTGGTCGATTCCGCTAAAACAAGCGGTACCGCCGACCAGGTAAATCGTATCGACCGAGTGGGCAGCAATATGCCGGGCGATGATGGTCCCGACCTTCTCCATAACCGGCCGCACCAGTGGAAAGAGGCGGCCGTGATGCCGCTCGTCTTTTTTGAGGACCTCAGCCTCTTCAAACTCCAGGCCCAATGCCCCGGCAATTACCAGCGTGAGATGGGTGCCGCCGCTTGGCTCGTCTGCAGTATACACAACCTCGCCCTTGCGGAAAACGGCGATGCCGGTGGTCCCGCCCCCAACATCGACGACCGCCCCGTTCTTCACCTGTAGTATGGCATTGGCTGCGGTCGGCTCATCAATGGTCTGCTCGCACTCAAAGCCGGCAGCCCGGACCACGTGCTGCGTAGCGCGCACTTCGGTCGGTGAAACGCCGGGAGGATAGGTGGTCGCAGCCGAGGTCAAGGCAATCCCCAACCGGGTTTCGACATTTTGCTTAATTTCGCGTAGCAAACCAATTGCCCCGTGGAAATCAACGACCAAGCCATCGCGCACAATTTGGGCAAAACGGTACTCGCCGGCAAGCGGCTGCTTGTGCTCGTCAAGCACAGCCAGCACGGTATAAGCCGTGCCCAAGTCTACGCCGACGTATACTCGTCGCCGCGGCCTCTCCCAAGGAAACTGGTCATCAATTGAGGCCAAACGATCGCTTATATTTTTAGCGGCAGCCCGAGGGGCAGGCCCGGCTGCGGTTGAGCCACCACCGGAGCCGTTATTGGCGTGCATGACCGTAAGAGCTTTGGCTAGAAACGTGTCAAGTTCCGGATTCACGGGCGCTGCTCCGGCCGGCCTGGTAGTTTCCAGACAATTTTACCTGCTTTGAACAAGAGAATAAGATAGTATACCGCGCTGGAAAGCCGATTTAGGGCTCGCATTAACTCCGGGCGAACCGGCTGCCCGTCCGGGCTAATAAAAACATTCGCCGCCGCCAACTCCGTTTCCCGCACTTGGCATGGCAGCAGGTTAAGCTGCAACATTATATCATGGTCGCCCGGACCGATGACATCTTTGAGATGAATATTCATATTCGGCCGGCCAACATCAAAGGCAAAAGGCTCCAGCTGAATAGTACTCGCTTTGACCAGGGTGATAGGCCGGCCGGAACGGGGCTGCTTGTTGAGCAAGGGCGGTAACGAACGACCCCCGGAAATGTCTCCGTCGCGGTGAACCTGCATGCCCAAGTCTCGGGCTACATCCAGGGCTTCCGGCGTAATTCTGTCGTACGGCCCAAGCAGCAAATATTGGCAGCCCTCCTCTTTGACCAGGCGTCGAATA
>JBFGLD010000439.1:0-5534 GCA_041576335.1 Anaerolineae bacterium
GAGGTTCAACAACGGTGCCATCCGCTATAGCTGTCTTGAGTTCTTTGACTTTGGCACTCGGATCGACCAAGAGTGTTCCGGCAATGAAGCCATTCTTAAACTCTCCCTCGCCATTTGGCCCGAGTCCGACGTCTCCGCTGACGCCCGGATTATTGTCTTCTATTTTTATCTTTGCCCCTGTCAGCCCAAGGACGGCATAATTGCCGGCCTCACCCAGATCGATGACAGTCTCTGATCCCAGCGAGACGACCAGGTCAACCGGGGTGTCTGGGCCAACTTGGCTCCCGCCGCTGGGGTTCTGGCTGATCACATTGTCTCTCGGTGCCGTGTCGCTGTTCTCGAAAGTCACCGTGCCCACCGCCAGGCCGGCGGCCATTATCGCGGCTTCAGCATCTGCCTGCGACTGACCCACCACATCCGGCACCGCCACCGGACCCAGCGAAACGACCAGGTCGAGCGCGCTGCTCGGGGGTACTTGGGTTCCACCAACGGGGTTCTGGCTGATCACAGCGCCTGCCGGCACGCTACCGCTGTTCTGCTCGGTGATTGTGCCCACGCTCAGGCCGGCGGCCACGATCGCGGCTTGGGCATCCGCCTGCGGCTGACCCACTACGTTAGGCACCGTCACCGGGGCAGGCCCTAGTGAAACGACCAGGTCGACCGCACTGCCTGGGGCCACTTGGCTCTCGCCAACGGGGTTCTGGCTGATCACAGCGCCTGCCGGTACGGTTTCGCTGTTGGCTGTGGTCACGTTGCCTACGGTCAGACCGGCGGCCCTAATCGCCGCTTCGGCATTGGCCTGAGGTTGACCCACTACATCCGGCACCGTCACCGGACCCAGCGAAACGACCAGGTTAACTGCTGAGCCTTCCGGCACCAGGCTGCCCGCCGGCGGGTCCTGACTGATCACATTGCCTGCCGGCACGCTGCCGCTGTTCTCGAAGGTCACCGTGCCCACGGTCAGGCGAGCGGCCCTAATCGTCGCTTCGGCATTAGCCTGGGGTTGACCCACCACATCCGGCACCCTCAACTGGTACTCTACGTGCAGCAAGGGGGCCGCAGCCGGGTCGCCCTCAAAGGCCACCGCCGTCCGTTCCCCGCTGCCGCTGATCATGATTACCAGGGCGTTGCCGCTTGACCAAAGGTCGCGGTCCACAATCTCCTGAATGATGGCGGTGATGTTGGGGGTGCGTTGGTCGGCGCCGGCCTCGCCAACGGTCAACCACGGGGGCGGTGACCACGAGACCTCGGCCGTCGTTCGCGGCCGGGGCACTATCTTGTCGTCGAAGCCAAAGGTGACGGGATTATCGGCCGCTTGACCTTGGACCAGGAGCGAGGTAATGGCCGAACTAATCTCGTCGACCTGGAACTGGACATAGGCATTGGTGATGATGGTGCCGCGAGGGAGGTTGACAGCAGCGAAACGCAGCCCCACAATTTTGTTGGTTCTGTTAAGCCCTCGATCAAATAGCATGTCGAGGTCGGCACTGAACCGATCCAAGCTGCTGTTAGCATTATCCACTTCTTCGGCGTCGTCTGAACTGCGGGCGGGGTTGTCCGGCTCGGTGCCGGTGATGCCGACATCCAGGAAGGACACGGCCGCCTCGCCGCTTACGGTGATCGTGACCTCATCTTTGCCGGACAGTTCGGTGTCGTCGGCGGTCAGGCGCAGGACATAGCTGCCGGGCAGGGTAAAGGAGGCGGTCGTATCCAGGGCACTGGCATTGGCGAAGATAACCGAACCCGGCCCGCTGACCTGGCTCCAGGTCGTTGCTGTGGCCACGGGTACCCCGTCGTCCGCAACTATCCTTCCGGCCAGTTTCGCCGCGTTTGGCAGCGTAATCGACTGATCCGGTCCGGCATCGACCACCGGCGGGTTGTTGCCTTGGGTCAATGGGGCAATTGACATTTCATATACCCGGCCGTCGTTTTCAGTAGGATCATTATTATTATCGACCGCGCGATCGGCGATGTAGATATTCATCACCCCGGAGTTGAGACTACTGCCCGGGGCGAAGGTCAGTCCGGCCGGGTTCAGGGGACCTGCTTCCGAAATATCGAGCAGTCGCACAACCTCGCCCGCGGTTGTCAGATGGACTAGAGAAGTCCGGGGTACGCCAACGAGGTACAGGTAATCGTTGTCTGAGTCATAAACGATACCTTCCAGGTCGATTATTCCTAGGGCGAACGTATCGAAACTCGTCACTTGATCATCGCCCTCGGGCGCCACGCCATCAAAAATGCCGTTGGGGCCTGCGGTAACATGATAGACTTCTGCGTTAAGGCCGTCTGCAATAAATAAGTCTCCGTTAGCAAAAGTAATCCCCTCCGGATCCATACTATTGAACACGGCGGTATCGAACGAGGTAACTGTATCGTCTGAGGTGCCATAAACTCCATCAGGCCCGGCCACAACTTCATAGATCTCTCGCTCATCATCGCTGGAAATGAAAATGTGCTGATTATTTGGATTATAGGTGACGCCGGTTGGTTCATTGGTAAAGTTGATGACACACGCGGGGTGGGGATTATTGCTCGTGCATCCGGTGACGACCAGCGTACCCGCCCGAGTCGCTTCAAAGAGGTTTGCCCCGTCAAAGATCGGCATTTCATTCACTTCTCCATCGGCGATCAGCAGGTTATCTTTGCTGGGCAGATAGGTTATCCCGGATGGGTCAGGGCTGGGCGGTGACCACTGCGAGGTGTCGATGGTCCGCACTAACGTAGCCTGAAATGAACTCGCTGCGGGTGCTGGCGGCTCAGTGAAGGATAACTCCACAATTTCGCCCGGCGCTTGCGCTGCGGCACTCACTTGAGCCGTGTCCGGCGGGGTGACAACCACCGGCTCCCCATCAGCGCCGCGCACGATCAGGGGCAAGTAGATTCCGAACTCAAATGGCCCTGTCGCCTGGCTGCCGGTCGGGTTTTGAAGCGATCTGCCACTCTGATTTTGGGTCGCGTCCGCAAGGCCGCTGTCGGTAATGTACAGGCTTATCTCGGTGGGATCGTCCGTCATGTCGCCGCTGGGGGCAAAGACCATGCCTTGCGGATCGCTCAGGTTGAGTGCGGACAAGTCACGCGTCACCACCACCTGGCCGCTCTGGCTCATTTCATACAGCATTTGGTCGGCCAGGCTCACTACATGCAGATGGCCGCTGGTCGGGTCGAAGGCCAGGCCCCGGGGATTGGCGATACCGGTCGACTGCAAATCCACCTCGGATATGACGGCCTGGTCAAACGTGCCGTCCGCTTCCGGTTTGATCCGGACGATCCGTGGTCCAACGGTATCCAGCACAAACAAGTCACCGCTGGCCGGGTCGACGGTCATACCCTGCGGGTTCTGCAGGCCAAAGCGGCGCGCATCGTGGCGGATCAGCGTCCTTGGATCCAGATTGCCGCCAGAGTCCTCCAGCACCTCGATCAATTTGTTGGCCGGGGACTGAAAGATGAACAAGCGCCTGGCCCTATTATCAAAGGCCATGTTAATCGGGTCCTTGATCGCCGCCGCGATCCGGGCTGAACCACGCCGATCGGCATAGGGTGTCAGCTTGACCACGTCCGTCTCGGCCGGCGGCTGCAGGCCCCGTGCCCGTCCCGCCGCGACGTGGAAGGCCTTGCCCCTGGACGAGTAAGCCAGACCGGCCGGGTTGGTAATACCCGTTTCTTCGGCTTCCATGGCCCGCACCCACCTGACGAAAGCAGGACCGTTTTGAGCGTACGTGGCTGAACTCCCACCTAACGAAAATAGCAGGGTGAGCCCCAGGATAACAAGCGAACAGGTGATAATATTTTTGGGAACGTTTGTGAAGCGCATTGGAAGCCTCTCTCTAAGTTTCTAGATAATAGATAAAAATAGCTGATAAGTCTCATATGACCCCAGGTCCGGGACTATCCCATAATTAGCATCCGGCTGAAGATCCGGGACAAATTCTGAGTTCAAATGAAAAAAGGCCGTACCCGCATCAATCGCCGGGCTGCCCGTTACAACCGGTCCTCGACGTCTAAACGAGGGTCTGCCAAAATTATTGGTGCACTATTGTAACTATGCAGATTATCCACTTAGGACTGGTAGTCCTGCGCTATAAATGGCGATATCCCATACTAACAGGCAGGTGTTGTGGTAAACTAATCGCCCTGTTTTTCAAGGACTGCCAGTCCTGGCTGAATAGTTACGCTGTGTCTATGTTTGAATTTTGATAGTTTGTTTTGTTTGCCCAAAGACAAATCTCCAAATTTTTAGGCAGGCTCCGCCCCCCGGGGCGCGAAACTCCAGGCGTATAAAACAGTATGTCGCCCTCCGGAGCAGTGGCTACGACGGAGAGCGTTTGGAGAAAATCGACTTCAAGCCAATTTTTGGATTGACGCGGGTTAATACCTAAATGCGGCGGCCCCGGCCGCGCGTGCGGCGTGGTCGTTTGGGTGCGGGCACTTCAGCTTCGGCTGTGGTTTTTTCTAAGTCGATCACGTCAACCTGCACCCGGCTGGCCCCAAGAATTTTTAGCAGCACCTGCACCCGCGTGGCCGCCGTAGTCGGTCCTTCAAAAATGGCCAGCATGTCTTGGAACGGGCCGTCGATGATACGTAGGGTGTCACCCGGTCTAAAGGGATGCCCTGGCCCGTCGCCGGCGGGTTTAATCTCACCCAATCTTAAACGGATCAGGTCGATGATCTCGGCGGGCAGCGCTGCGGGGCGATCATCAAAAGCCACAATCCGACGAAGACCGGGTGTCCATTGCAGATTTGAGATTCCCATGGCCTTAAAATCGACGTTGATAAATAAATAGCCCGGGAAGAAAGGTTTTTTCTTGCGCCCCGAGCGCGCTTTGGGAGCCTCAATCTCAGGTAAATACACTTGAAACTGACGCTGCTGCAGCGTCGCTGCAACCTGATATTCGGCATTAGGTTTGGTGTGAAGGGTGTACCATTTTTCCATATACAACTGTGCTGCCTCTTTGAGTCTGGGTGGTCACCAAATGGCGCCAACTTGAGCGCTTCGGTCCGGCTGTTACCGGACTTGATAGCCGGCGGGGGGAGGGCTTATCGCCATCAAGCGCTCGATGATTTCAAAATTGTTCAAGACGCCGGCTATCGAGAAATAAATAACTTCCGCAATGTCATTCTTAAATCAGCGGAGCAGGGTCACGCCGGGTAGCGTGCAGAATACCCGCCTGCAAGAGGGAAATTTGACCTACAGGGGCGATTCTTCACCTGAATGGCTTTCAACAAAGCCGCGCAATACCCGCAGCAACCGTTCCGGCGGATCGGTCTTACTGATAAAGGCGTCGGCCCCGGCAACCATGGCGGCTCGCTCTGCTTCCGACCGCATGCTGAGTACGATGATGACCGGTCCCTCCTGCTGGGACTGTAAGGCAGAGACTAGGTCGGCCGGCGGTTGGCCGGGCATTTCCCAATCAAGCAGCACCATATCGATCCGCGCAGCCTGCATTTTGGCCAACAGCCCTATGCTTTCACCGGTCTGACCCACCACCTCCAGCCCTAAGACCTGTTCCAACACCGTTTGCAAGGCTGAACGA
>JBFGLD010000440.1:0-5527 GCA_041576335.1 Anaerolineae bacterium
GCGGTGCTGGGAGGAGTTCGACGGCGAGTTAGAGCTATCTATTTGGCGCTTTAGCCTTGAAGACACCCGGACCGGAGTGCGCCGGGGCTTTGTCAACTTGACCGAGCTGTTTAATGCGCTGCGTATGGAGCTGCTTGAGAGCGATAGAGAGGAGATGGGATGAGCGTCAAAAAATGACTCCAACATCAAGAGGAAAAATGTTGGCTACAAGCTAACAGGTCAACGATAGTCTTTTTACTAAACAATCAATTAATACTTAAGGAGACAAAAATGAGTTACCGTTTAGAAGGAAGCATTTTAGAAGTTTGTAACTGTAACGTGCTGTGTCCGTGCTGGGTTGGCGAAGACCCCGATTACGGCATCTGCCAGTCAATTTTGGCCTACAACTATGAACAGGGCCAAATTAACGGAGTCGATGTTACTGGGCTGACATTTGCCTTTGCCGCCCACATTCCGGGCAACGTGTTAGACGGCAACTTCCGTGTTGTATATTTCATTGACGACCGGGCAACACCCGCCCAAGAAACAGCGTTGAGAGATTTATATTCCGGTAAGTTGGGCGGCCCCGTCGGCGATTACGTGCAGTTATTTGGCGAAGTGGTCGCCATAGAGCGCGTGCCCCTTACCTTTGAAGTGGTTAAAGGCAAAGGCCGTCTGCAAATTGGCGCCAATGCTGAAGCCGAACTGGAACCTTATACCAGTGTTACCGGTCAAACGACTACCCTGAACGATAGCATTTTCTCGACCATTGACGGCGCACCGGCTTACGTCGGAAAGGCCTCAAGATTCAGATTGGCCAACCCGTTGTTGGGCATTGACCTGGATATTGAGGGCTTCAACGCCATTCAGGGGCGCTTTCTATTTGAAAGCTAACGCCCTCTAAATAGTCGGAGATGAGAGCTGGGAAAAGAACAAATTCAACCCCAGCTCTCATCTCCCTACCTTTTTTGCAAGGAGATATTCATGCCGGCTAAAACAAACCGCAGAAATCTATGGCTCTCTTTAAGTTTATTCAGCGTGCTGGCCTGGCTGGCCTTATGGCTTTGGGGCCAATCCCCCTATGCCCGCTTTCTTAATCACGACGAACTACACCATGCTCGTCTGAACATGTGGCTGACCATGCTTATCGTAATCCTCGGCTGGAATTTGATGCTGATCGCCATGATGCTGCCCTCGAGCCTGCCGCTGGTAACTATATTTCAACGGCTGACAGGCCGCCGGCCGGATCGGCGGCAGCTGCTCCTCCTGCTGATTAGCGGGTACCTCAGCATCTGGACCCTCTTTGGCCTTGTCGCTCATTTGGGTGATTGGCTGCTGCACGATTATGTTGACCATACTCCCTGGCTGGCGGTAAATGCCTGGGTTATCGGCGCGGGGATTTTTATCCTGGCCGGACTTTATCAATTCACCCCCCTCAAATACCAATGCCTCGACCGGTGCCGCTCTCCCATGAGCTTCATCAACGAGCATTGGCGGGGCCGGCGGCAGCGGTTCCACGCTTTTCTGCTGGGGGTACATCACGGGTTGTTCTGCATCGGCTGCTGCTGGACGCTGATGCTGCTCATGTTTGCTGTGGGCATGACCAACCTGGGCTGGATGTTCCTGCTGGGCGTGTTAATGGCCATCGAGCGCAACCTGCCCTGGGGGCGTCGTTTCGTGGCACCGCTGGGCGTGGTCCTGCTGCTCGGGGGGGTAATTTTAAGCCTGGCTGCGGGCGTATGATATTTTTTCAGGCGAAGAATTCATCCGGATTATCGATAATTACGACTTGATTGTGACTAGCCGGGCATCTTCGAGAGTCTTTCCAGATGGACCAGCAGTATGCTAATATCCGCCGGATTGACCCCGGCGATTCGCCCCGCTTGCCCAACCGTAGCCGGCCGGAAATGGTTGAGTTTGTGTCGGGCCTCGGTCCGTAGGCCCTTGATCTGATCATAGTCGATGTCAGCGGGAATTATTCTATGCTCTAGGCGCTGCACGCGCTCGACTTGCTGGTACTGCTTGGCGATATAGCCTTCATATTTCACCTCAATGCTGACCTGCTCAGACTCAGCCCGGGTTAAGGGTTCAGACGGTGCCGTTAGCGAGGCGACTAACTCGTAAGGTACATCGGGCCGGCGCAAAAATTGCAGTGCATTGACACCGGTTGAAAATGGCTCCATGCCAAAATCGGTTAAAACTTCGGCGCTGCCGTTGTTTGGCGAAAGATTGGTGGCTTTTAGCCGCGCAATCTCGGCCTGGACTGCTCGGCGTTTAACTTCAACCGCTTCGTACCGTTCCCTGGGCAGCACACCTGCGGCGTAACCTAGGTTCGACAACCGCAGGTCGGCATTGTCCTGGCGTAAGAGCAGGCGATATTCAGCCCGGGAAGTCATCTGGCGATACGGCTCGGTATGCTCCTGGGTGACCAAGTCATCAACCAGGACGCCGATGTAGGCTTGCTCTCGGCCGAGCGTGAGGGGTGCTTTTCCCTGTACTTTGAGGGCAGCGTTGATGCCGGCCATTAAACCCTGGGCAGCCGCTTCTTCGTAGCCGGTTGTACCATTAATTTGGCCGGCATGGAAAAGCCCTTCGATAGGCTTAGTTTCCAGCCATGCGTTCAGTTGGTCGGGCGGCACGTAGTCGTACTCAACCGCATAACCGAGACGCACAATTTCGGCCTGGCGGAGGGCCGGAATAGATCGGACCAGTTGCCATTGAACATCTTCCGGCAGGCTGGTATTAGCCCCCTGCAAATAAACCTCTGTAGTTTGCCAGCCCTCCGGCTCCAAGAACATCTGGTGGCTTTCTTTATGGGCAAAGCGAACAATTTTGTCCTCAATACTGGGACAGTAGCGTGGCCCAACCCCCTCGATAATCCCGGTAAACATGGGCGCTCGATCCAGATTAGCCCGGATAATATCGTGCGTATCGGGTTGGGTATAAATCAAGTAGCACGGTATCTGCGGGCGCCAATCTGATTGCCATTGGATGGGATAGATCGGGTGAGGTGGCTCTTTCAACCAGTTAGGCGTGGCACAGTCAGGCTCGTGGCTTTCCACGTGCTCAAAGCTAAAAAAAAGAGGCGCCTCGCTGCCGTATTGAACTTCAGTTTGGCTGAAGTCGATGGTCCGTGCATCGATACGCGGCGGCGTACCGGTCTTTAGCCGTCCCAACCGGAATCCAAGCTCTGTGAGCGACGTGGACAGCCGGGTTGATGCACTTTCTCCGGCGCGCCCCCCTTGCGTAATGGTTTCGCCGGTTATGAGACGCCCGCCCAAAAATGTACCGGTTGTTAGCACGACGGCTTGTCCGTAGTACCGACTGCCATACCGCGTCTGAACGCCCATGATGCGATCACCCTTAATCAGCAGCCCTTCGACCATCATCTGTTTGACATGCAAATTGGGGGTATTCTCAAGCGTACGCTGAACGTGCCAGGCATACTGTTTTTTGTCTGCCTGTGCTCGCAAGGCATGCACAGCCGGGCCTTTGCTATAATTAAGCATGCGCACTTGAATGAACGTCTGGTCGATGAACTTCCCCATAGCCCCACCGAGGGCATCAATTTCACGGACTAAATGCCCTTTAGCAGGACCACCGATGCTGGGGTTACAACTCATCCAGCCAATCATATCAAGTTGTAAGGTGAGCAATAAGGTGCGCGCCCCTATTTTTGCAGCGGCCAGAGCCGCCTCCACACCCGAGTGTCCTCCCCCCACGACAACCACATCGTAATGGTGTTCGTTCATGCCAAAAATCCTACTTTCTACGAAGCTGCGAAGCTTTTTTAAATATTTTCGTCGCAAGTGGGAGCTAAGTATAGCTTAGCCGTTCAAGCAGCGCAAACTAAATTTGAGAGGTGTAACACCAAAAAGCCCCAAAAATCACCAATAATCGTCAAATTCTGCCGCGGTTGGCCGCAATTGCAGCTAAAAGGCGACACCTTTTGGCCATGGCGGTGTTATAATTTAGGATTATTACCCCGCGTGATTATTGTAAAGTTGCGTTGAGATTCATTAAGTTACAAACAAAGATGGAGGGAGCAAGCAAATGACATCTCGAAGAGTAGTAATTACCGGCCTCGGTGCGGTTACACCGGTCGGCAACAATGTTGATGATGTGTGGGCAAATTTGACGGCCGGTAAAAGCGGGATTACGTGCATCACTCGCTTTAATACTGAAAACCTAGCCACAAAATTTGCCGGTGAAGTCCTGGATTTTGATCCGGATGCCTTATTCGGCCGTAAGGAAGCGCGCCGGCTTGACCGCTATACCCAATTTGCTATGGAAGCCTCGCGGCAGGCCATCGAAGCCTCCGAGCTGTTAGAAAACGGCGTCGACCGAGAACGGGTCGGCCTGGTGATAAGCTCGTGCGTTGGCGGCATGGATACGATGTTAAGTTCATATGATGTTTTACAGAGCCGCGGCCCGACTCGGGTTAATCCGTTTGCCATACCGATGCTGCTGCCTGATACGGCCCCGGCTCGCATTGCCATCGATTATGGCTTGCGGGGGCCGAATATGGCCGTTCTGACGGCCTGCGCAACAGGTTCTAATTCGCTCGGGGAAGCGTTTGAAATAATTACCAGGGGCGCGGCCGATGCGCTTATCGCCGGCGGCGCAGAGGCGGGCAATAATCCGCTCATCATCGCCGGATTTAACGTGATGAAAGTGCTTTCTGAGAACAATGACAATCCACAAGGCGCCTGCCGCCCCTTCGATTTGAACCGTGACGGATTTGTGATGAGTGAAGGATCCGTCGTGCTTGTCCTTGAAGAACTCGAGCACGCCAAAGACCGAGGCGCTAAAATTCTGGCTGAATTTATTGGTTACGGCACCTCAGTCGATGCCAATCATATGGCTGCTCCTCTGGAAGACGGTTCGGGAGCAGCCCTGGCTATGCGCAACGCTATAAAACGGGCCGGGATCAAAGTCGAAGATATCGATTACGTTAACACTCACGGCACGGGTACGTATTTGAATGACAAAACCGAAACCAAAGTCATTAGAGACGTGTTAGGTGAACACGCTCATAATATAAAGATTTCTTCGTCCAAGTCGATGACAGGGCACTTGTTCGGCGGAGCCGGTGCATTAGAGGCATTAGTTTGCGTCAAAACTATAGTTGATGGTATCATCACCCCGACCATAAACTACGAAACGCCTGACCCCGAATGTGATTTGGATTGTACCCCCAATGTGGCCCAAGAAGTAGATGTTACCGTTGCAGTGTCTAATTCGTTTGGGCTGGGTGGGCACAACGCCACAATTATTTTTAAGAAGTATAACGGCGATTAAAGTTAAATTACGTTTGCGCAGCGGTCGTCTAGAAAGCTCCTATCGCCAAGGTCGGTGTTATATTTTAGGCTGCATTAAAGGAGTGTCCCAGTGACGATTTACGCTCACATTGTCGGTTGGGGAAAATATGTTCCCGAGACGGTAGTCACCAACCACGATATTGCCAAATATTTGGATACCTCCGACGAGTGGATAAAAACTCGCACGGGTATTTCGGAACGACGGCATGCCTGTAAGGACGAAACTA
>JBFGLD010000441.1:0-5526 GCA_041576335.1 Anaerolineae bacterium
CTGATGGCCTATAATCAGATGATCAAGGACTTCAATGCCCAGTAGGAAACCGGCCTCTACCACCGAGCGGGTTACTTGGATGTCCTCAGGAGAGGGCGTCGGGTCGCCAGAAGGGTGATTGTGAGCCATAATTAAGGCCGTAGCATTGTGCCTAACAGCATCACGAAAAATTTCCGCTACGCGGATAATCGAGCTGTTCACGTTACCGACATAAACCGTCGGGCTCGCCAAAACCCTGTTTTTTGTATCAAGCAGTAGTGTACGCAGATTTTCTTGTTCCAGGTTGCCCATATCAAGCAGCAGCAGATTCGCTGCGTCAACGGGGGACGTAATCTGAGGCCGGGAGTCGGGTGAAGTCAAAAGCAACCGCCGCCCCAATTCTAAGGCTGCCTTAAGTTGAGCAGTCTTGGCGGTGCTGACACCTCTAATTTGGCTTAAATCACTAAAGCTTGCTTTGGCTAACCCAGCCAGTCCGCCAAACTCCGTGAGCAAGCGGGTACCGAGCGCAACCGCGTTTTCGCCTTGGATCCCGACTCTCAGCAAAATCGCAATCAACTCCGCGTTAGAAAGAGCAGCTGCACCGTGATATTGCAGTCGTTCACGCGGACGTTCACCAAGCGGAAGGTCCTGGATTGTTGGACGATAGGTAGGCCCAGAGTCGGTTGCCATTGGCGCTATCTCTTTCGGCTAATAGACGTGGGCTTCAAGACACATAACACCCTCTGGCCCAACAACAGCGCTATGCCGAACCCCGGCTGGCACTTCAAGCCGATCGCCCGGCCTTAAGGTAAATGATTGATGCCGTGTAGGGAAGTCAAAATTAATGCTTCCGCTAACTACATATATGATTTTATGATAGCCGTGGGTGTGACCGGCGTAAACGTCGTCTGGATCGTTCGACCAATTATAGACTTTGAGTTGTTCGTTTTCCAACTCCTCGCGTAATTCTTCTTCGGCAGGGACTGTCTGAGCGGTCCAAGGGATCACTTTTAGTTCCACAGTTTCTCCTCATTGGAAAATCTTATCGGTTTAATTCGGCTTATTCTACTGCTTTGACCATATATCGTCAACCGCGCTGCTAAATCTTTAGGCTGCCCGCAGAACGCCGAAACTCGTTGACAGGATTGAAGCAGTCGACTATACTCTCGCCCAGCATAACATCTCTATCCCCTAATGGAGGATTCTTCGACGATGAGCATAACGAATGAAGTTAGAGAAGTTTTTCAAAAATTATCGTCCGTCTTTATTCCCGAGAAGGCTGACGATCTCGATGCCGCAATCCAAATTGAGTTGAGTGGGGAAGGTGCAAGTTTGTGGACCATAAAAATTGCAGATGGAAATATCTCCGTTGCTGAAGGCCGGGTAGACACGCCTAATATGACCTTACAGATGGAAGCCAACGACTATTTGGCACTAACCCGCGGTGAGGCCAACCCAATGAACCTTTTCGCTACCGGCAAAATAAGGTTTCAAGGTGATCTGGGACTTGCCATGAGATTTCAACAGATGTTTCGCCGGCAGTAAAGCCGGAATCTTAGCCTCAATGCACAGAAGGCGACTGTAGTTAACCAATCGCCTTCTGCCCTCTGGCATTTTCGGTTCAGGCTGCCTTTATGGGGCTGCCAACATTTGCGTTTGAGCGGCTGTCGCCAACCCGGCCACAAAGTGTTTCATATCTACTTAGTTTCCGGTACCGGTGTTGAGGTAGGAAATGATGTCGTTGACCTGTTCGTCACTAAGACGTTCTCCAAAGTTCTGGGGCATAATATTGGCTTGATACCCTTCGGCTATGACCGCATTAGGCATGACGATCGACTCGCGGACATAATCTTCGCCCTGTTCGTAAACATTCGTTAGCTCCGGCCCGACTCCGCCGCCCGCCCCCTCGAAAATATGGCAACCTACGCAGCCAAGGGTAGTAAAGAGATTTTCTCCCCGTTCTTCGGGCGTATCGCCAACGGCAATGACAACCTCCGGTGCGTCGTCCGGTCCGCCTCCGGGTCGAGCCTGGGCTTCCCAGTTTAGTACATAATCAACAACGTTGTTGATTTGGTCATTACGAAGTGGCCCGCCGTAATCGACGCTCCACGTCGGCATATTGTTCGGCCAGGGACCTTCACTACTTTGCACCGGGCGACCACCGGCCACAGTCAGGGTAATGTAGGACTGGAGTGAGCCCTGGTATCCGATATCTTTCAGGCGTTGATTGAAAAAATATTCGGTATTAAGGGCCGGGGCTACCCCAGAAATGCCTTGCCCCTGGAGGCCGTGGCAGGGACTGCAGAACTCCGTATATATGGCGGCCCCGCTCTCGACAGAACGGCCGTGGAAAGCTGCTTTAAATTCCTCTTGGCGATCGGCCTCGCCAATCGCAATGTAAATGACACCACTCAGGGCAATCAATATCGATATTAACCCTACCAGTATTCTTGAGTCAATCATAGTCTGTCTATCTCGTTTATACTCACGAAGAGAATTTGTGCTAATCTCAAAAACTGATTATTCCAACAACTTGTGATTGGAGTCGCGATGGATGAAGATCACCTTCTCGAAATCTCGTTCCTGCAAGGTGTTGTCTGTGCTACCTTCCGGCACCTCTTCCCAAAACACTTTAAAGCTCAGTTTCTTCAGATCGGTCTGCCAATCTTCGATCGTCACCGTCATCTTTCCATTGAAGAAGTTATTATCGGGATTAATGCTTTCGCGGTGAGCCGCTTCTTCCATCTTTTCGAGGACATGTCCTAGCTGCCCCGGTGGGAAACCAGCGTGATCTTCGGTATCGTATTGGCCATTCGGCAACTGCCCGTAGGGGATTTCGCGGACCTCGCCGACCCCTTCTTCCGGTACAAATTCTTGAATAAGTTCTACGGGAGGCGGTGCCGCCACGCCCCATAGGCCGGTGCCCATGTAGGTTAGCAGGACTAGCATGATGATAGTGATAACTCCTACGCTGATCCCGACCTTGCGGTGCTTTGCCAGACGGCTGGGGCCGGGGTCCAAGTAGGGTACGGCGAAGAGCAGAAGAAATATGATTGTTGGAATAATAACACCCCACCAGGTTTTATCACCCAGTTTTAGCATCCCTTGAAGCCACAAGAAATACCATGGCGCAGTGGTATGCAGCGGTGTCTTTAAGGGGTTAGCGTGGGTTTCCAGAGGCGCCCAATTCCACAGGACGACGCCCAAGATCATACCCGCCAAAGCTATCGCGTACCACATCAGTTCGCTGGTAAGTAGATCAGGCAATATATCGATTTTTCTTTTTGCAGCTGCCACCCTGTCCGGAGGCGCTTCACCTTCCTCTATCGCGGCGGGCAGTGAAATACTATGTTCGCGAGATACTTTGTAGTAGTGCACGCTAATGAAGATGATAGCCAGCAGCGGCAGCAAGAACACGTGCAGCAGGTAAAATCTGAGCAAGCCACCCGCACTAATGTCTTGAGAACCTCGTAGCAGAAGGTTCACTTGGTAACCAAAAAGTGGCGCGGCCTCAGCCATACTGGTGCCGATCGTCACCGCCCAGTAGGCCAATTGGTCCCAGGGCAAGAGATAGCCGCTAAAGCTGAGGAATAGGGTCAATAATAACAAAACCACACCCGTGAGCCAGGTGAATTGCCGGGGATGCTTGTAAGCGCCCGTAAAGTAGACTCTGGCCATGTGTAGGGCTACGATGGCCACCATCAATTCCGCCCCAAGACGATGCATGTCTCGCATAAACTTACCGAGATTGACGTTGGTCAGAATGTCAATCATATTAGCGTAAGCCAGTTCGGGAGCGGGGGTATAAAAAACCATCAAAATTATACCCGTTATGACTTCAACCACAAACATAAAGGTTGAAAGCAGCCCCCGGCGAAAGGTATGTGAAAACCAAGTTGAACCTTCCTGGTAAAACTTGGGGCGAATGTGTAATACGAACGACTTGACCTGCGCCCGATAGCGCGGGTTTGGCTTTTCTGTCGGAGACTCACCGCGCAGCAGTGCTCGAGCTTCTTTGGGGCTAATACCTGCCAGCACGGCTCGCGTTGTTTCCTCAAATTTGTCGAGAACTGCCTGCTTAACACCCTTCTCAGTAAGGCTATTGAGAAAACCCATTCCGGGAATGTCCATCTATCATCCTCCTTGTGAAGTTGCAGATCGATTATGCAGGTATTATGTCGGATGAGCCCAATATTCTTTGACCCGTGTCGATAACGAGTTGGTTTTCTTCGCTGACAATTAGGGGCTCACCATCCGGGCTGGTCTCTGCTATTACGGCGCCGTCCGGACCGACCGCTTGAATGACAAAACGATCGAGGCTCCGGCGCGCCGGCCCCGCCAGGTAATCACCGGATAAGGCAAATTTCGAGCCGTGACACGGACACTCAAACCGACCGGTCATCGGAACCCACTCATAGAGGCAGCCAAGGTGGGTACAGACTTTATAAATGGCCAGTATGCCTTTTCGGGGTTCACCGTCAAATTCTGTATCAAGATTAACCAGCCAGAACTTACCGTCGACAAACGGTACGGGACCGGAATTAACTTCGGGTAAAACCGCGCTGGCTTGGCCAATAGGAAAGGCACCACCAAACTGGCCCTCTTTGAAATTTGGAAAGGCAAACCACAGGCTAAGGCCTATCGTTTCGACTGAAAATAGTGCAATTGAGGCGAGCCAGGCATAGTTTAGCAGTTCACGCCGGGTCAGATTGGGATCTGTGGCCGGCTCGGCGGCTGCCGGAGATGGTTTTTTGGCCGTGACCGGCTTGGCCGTGGCCACCGGGGCCTTGGCCGCAGGAGGTTTGGCTGTGGCTACCGGCGCTTTTTCGGCTACAGGGGCCGGGGCAGGCGGTGTGGGGGCAGGTACCTCTTCTCCGGCCTCTCGCGCTGCCTTGCGAGCCAACCAGGCTTCTCGCTGGGCTAGAATCTCCTCTGGCGTCCTTTTCTCAGTCGGCGACCGGGGCATGATTTTCTTGGGTGCGGCTGCCGGCGCTGCAGGTTCGGCAACGGCTTGAACCGCAACGGGTTCCGGCTCAGCCGGCGCCGGTTCTGGCTCAGGTTCGGGCGAGGCGACGGCTTCTGCACTAGCCAAGTCTGATGCCGGCTCCGGCGCCACTTCACCCGGTTTGAGTGGAGGTTGCCTCGGTGTGTCTTCACCCGCCTCTCTGGCTGCTTTGCGGGCCAGCCAGGCTTCTCGTTGCGCTAAAATTTCTTCGGAAGTTCTTTGAGCCATAAGTTTCCTTGCTTCCTCCGTATTAATTGTCAGTTGGCCGAAGTGCCAATGCTCTTATGACTGAAATTAATCTGTGATTATATCACACGAAAAGTAAATATCAAGAATGATCATTTTCAAGACAATTTGGAGCATAACTTTAATACAACTGCAATCAATTTGCAAAAAATTTGAACTCTGCAAAAAATGTTTGCTCGAAAAACTAACGTGAGTAGATGCTCAATTTGAATATTCTAGAAGGGCAAAAATAAGTGTGGCAGCTTAGTTAGGCTAGACTGTCGTGACGCGTCCAATTCAACAGCGTAACAGCCTGC
>JBFGLD010000442.1:0-5499 GCA_041576335.1 Anaerolineae bacterium
AAAGTCATGGTATAATATGGGCGGGTATGCGGTATGTGGTGAGAGTAGGCAGCAGACACCAACCATGTGTCTGCTGTCTACTCTAAACCGTGCCCGTGATTAAGGTGAAGGACCATTTACGCTAGCCGTAAGAAGATTGTCAAAAATAAGAGGCCGGCGGTAAGAGCCAATAGAAGCGTGCTTCCCGGCCATTTCTGCGACATGTCTTGAATGGAAGGATCGGAAGGATCACCAGAGGTCGTGCCGCCCTGGTGCAGCGCTTCAGCTTGCCGGGCCAGCCGCCGGACCATACCCGAGAAAATAATCGCGTGCAGCGGGTATTGCACATACCAATAGAGCAAACCAAACAACCCCTTTGGCGCAAAAAGTGCAGTTTGTTGCAACAGAGTCTGGCCGTTCGGTTGAGGTTTGCTTTCGAATTGAAGCCAGGCTTGCCCCGGCATTTTCATCTCGGCGCGCAGCCGGAGCAAGCGGTCGGGCTTGACTGCTTCAACCCGCCAGAAGTCGAGGGCGTCTCCTACCCGGACACTGGCGGGATCGCGGCGTCCACGGCGAAGACCAACCCCCCCAACCAGCCGGTCCAGGAACCCGCGCAAACGCCATGTCGTATTAGAATAGGGCCAACCTCGTGCTCCGCCCAAAGCGCTGAAGGTTTGATAGACAGCGGTTGGCGGCGCAGCAACAACCTGCTGCCGCCGTTCGATGATCATCCCGGATTCAGTGGTTAGGGTTACGGGGTTGATATCGCCTTGACTGGATGCCAGGGCATCACTCCAGGCTGTCTCGACCTGGCCGCCGTCCAGCCGGGTCAAAGCCCTGCGTACGGCCGCTTGATAATCCATTGGCTCGATGTCGGGAAACAGCCGCCGGGCGGTGTCGTCGCGCACGATAAGTTCGTTACGCAGGCCCTCGATCAGGGGCTGGGCAATCTCGGCCGAAATGGGCGTGACCCAATGGACCCAGTGGGACGACAGGCGCGGGGTTAAAACCGGAACCGGCACCATCAGGCGCTTCAAACCTCGCTGGCGGGCGTAGCCCAGCATCATATCCCCGTAAGTCAGAACATTCGCCCCCCCAATTTCAACAATCTGATCAGCACTATCTTGGACGCTGACAGCCGCCACCAGATAGTTGAGCACGTCGCGGATGGCAATGGGCTGGGTGCGAGTATAAACCCACTGCGGACAAATCATCAGCGGCACACGTTCGGTTAGATAGCGAACCATTTCAAATGATAGACTGCCTGAACCGATAATGGCTGCGGCCCGGAATTCGGTTACGGGTACCCCGGCTTCTCGCAGCGCGTCCCCGGTTTGATGACGAGAGCGCAGGTGTTTCGAGAGTTCGTGCTCGGGATCGCCCAGACCACCGAGATAAATAATACGTTGGACCTTGGCCTTTTTCGCGGCGTGGCCAAAGTTACGGGCGGCGGTCAGGTCACGCCGGTGGAAATCGGCACTGCCTTTCATACTGTGGATCAGGTAATAGGCGGCGCTTACGTCTTGAAGGGCCGGCAGTAAAGTTTCAGGCTTAAACACGTCGCCCGGCACGACCTCTACCTGGTCGAGCCAGGGCCGGCCCTGGAGGCGAGCCGGGTCTCGAACCAGGCAGCGGACGCGAAAACCTGCCTCTAGCAAGTCTGGCACCAACCGGCCACCGACGTAACCGGTAGCCCCGGTCACCAAGATAAGTTCAGTCTTGAAATGGTTCATTAGGTTTCCTTTTAAGGGATCGACAGTGTGAGTCCAATCCGCGTGTTGAATACTCTAAAAGCAAGTATAGCACAGGTTTGAAAAAATGTCAAGGTTTTGCAAAAGATTTGTCAAGATTTACCAATTAACCGGAAAGTTTCTATCATAGTGTGAAAAATAGGGTATAATTCAACTATTCCGCTGGAAAGTTTTTGGCAGCGCTAGCCGGATCGCCTGCTGGAATTTTGGTTATAAAATGAGTTGGGCCGGGCACGATCAGCTTCTAAGAGATGATCAAATAAGGAGATAGCTATTGATCACAAAGCTTCTATTATTGTTTATTTTGGTGCCGGCGATTGAACTCGTGCTTTTGATCGAGATCGGGCAGTTCATCGGCACTTTGCCCACGATCGGACTTATTGTGTTCACCGGTATCTTGGGTGCCTTTCTGACCCGGCGTCAAGGCCTACAGGTGCTAAGCCGGATGCGCTCCGAAATGCAGACGGGCCAGGTACCGGCCGACTCAATTTTTGATGGGGTTATTATCCTCATTGCCGGCGCATTCCTGATGACACCGGGTGTCCTGACCGATTTGGTGGGGTTTTTATGTCTAATCCCGGCCACCCGCCGCGTCATAAAAAGGGTAATTTGGTCTCGAGTGGAGCGGGCAATTCGCAATGGCCGGCTCTTCACGGCCGCTTACCCGGGCCGGCCCTATCAAGATAAGCCCGAAGACGTTTTCATTATCGACCATGATGATTACGATAAGAAATTTTGAAAAAAACCATCTGTTTCCTCGCGTTTAATTACGCGCCTCGTCTGACTTAAATACGGACAAGACAGCGCCAAAATCCTTTTCATAAAGTTATCAGTTTTTGGGCCGACTGCTGGTTTGGCCAAATAGTGTAATCTCTCTCACTGATAATTCTGTTAGCCTCAGCTACTATATCACCAAACGACAAGTCAACGACAAAAAATTATGGGGTATTTATGACGAAAAAAAAGCTGTTCGGCATGACGGGCACGCTCTCCCTTTTGCTGATTGTCGCCGGCTGTAGAGGCCTTGCATTGTCAGAGTCAGCGCCGCAGGAGGCTGCCAAAGATAGCCAAACAACCCAGCCTGTAGCGGTGGATAAAGCTGCCGAGTTTGGTGAGACGTCTAGCCGGGCGGCGTTCGCTCCAGTTCCGGAAGCAGTCTCTGAGGAAACCTCAAGCGGGGATGATGCAGCGGCAGTGCCGGGCGAAGCCGTTTTAGAGACAATCTCTGAAGGAAAGCCGGCGGCAGCGCCACTGATCCTACCCAAGCCCGAAAATGAGCTGACCGAGGGAGAATACCGCTGGAACCAACTGCTCCCCCGCGACGGCATCCGGCCAATCTACGAAGATGAGCTTGAATTTGTCGAGGCCAAGGGTGCGCCCTATGACGCCGATGAGCTGGTCATCGGTGTGGAAATCAACGGCGAGGCCAAGGCCTATGCTATCGGCCCCTTGAATTCGCGAGAGATGGTCAACGATACCGTCGGCGGAGTGCCCATCCTGGTCAGCTGGTGACCGATTTGCTACACGGGCATGGTCCATGCCCGCACGGTCAATGGGGAAACATTTGTATTTGGCAACCAGGGGGGACTTTTCCAAAATGCCATGACCTGGTGGGATCACAATAGCGGCAGTGTATGGAGTCAAGTTTGGGGGCAGTCGATCGCGGGCCCGTTGAAGGGAACGACCCTTGAGTTAATCCCGGCCGGCATCGTACCGTGGGGCACGTGGAAAACGCGGCATCCCGACACGCTGGCCATGGTCAACGACAAATCCGGGCTGTTCAGTCGTGAGGAGCGGCCGCGCGACGGCTGGGTGGTGGGGATCGCTATTGGCGAGCATAGTAAGGCCTTTGATTACAGAGCCTTGGTGCGAGGGGGCCTGGTCAACGATTTTGTCGGTCCGTTTCCCGTAACCGTTTATACTGATCCCGACACCCGAAATGTACAGGTGTATCTGCGCCAGGCCGGGGAGCAGGTGCTCACCTTGAACCTGGATCAAACCGGGCAACGTCTGGTTGATGTCGAATCCGGTACCACCTGGCGGCTTGAGAACGGCGTGGCCGTAGAAGGAGAATTGAAAGGCGAAGCCTTGCTATCCGTGCCATACATCTCTTCGTTTGATTGGGCCTGGCTCGATTTTCATCCGGAGAGCGAAATTTATCGCTAATTCGGCCCCCCATCCACTTGGCGGTAACCAACATGCGGTAAACGGTGAATGGGTACCCGGTTTAGAAACCAAACCCCGGGGGATAGAGAGGTAGGCGTACAGCTGAAACCGCCGCCGTAAATTCGAACTAGAGGTCTACGGCCACCGTCCGGCCATTGAAGGTCACCTGGTCACCGGCCTTGAGCTTTTTCTTACGGCGTCGTTCAATCAGGCCGTTGACCTGCACACGACCGGCCTGAATCACCAGTTTAGCTTGACCACCGGTTGATACCAGCCCCTGAAGCTTCATAAATTGATCTAATTGGATAACTGGTTCATAATTTTTCACTCAGTGCAACTCCAAAAAGCCCTGACACGCAGTCAGGGCTTGGATTTTGAGTAGGGCAACTTCCGGTGAAAGATCTTGGCCGGCCCCATATCGGCTTCGGCATTGAATTACGATTTGCCGTTGCGCATTTCTTCGGCTTCCAAAATCTCTGCTTTGGCTCTATCGGTTTTCTTGGCAGGTTTTGTCGCCGGGAGCTCCACATCATCCGGGTTTGCGCCGTTACCCGAAGTCGTATGGGTAGTGCTCACTTCATTCTTTTCTTTTAGCGGCTTATCCGGTAGCAAGTCAGCCTCCCCATTGCGAAGGGGTAGCATACTCTCCAACTGGCGTGACCTACGGATAGCCCACGAGCGCACTTTGGCCCAGCGATAGACCATCCAGCGCATCGAACGATACCACCAGCCGCGCGGCTTGTAAGGCATCGGCACACCCCATTCAACTACCGAAGCGCCCCAGGTTAGGCCCCCCCCAAACCCGATCATAACCAGCTTATCCTTATTATGGACACGACCTTGCTCAATAGCTTCGCATAGTGCAATAGGAATCGAAGCGGCCGAGGTGTTGCCATAAATTTCAAGGTTCGTAAAGACCTTGTCTTCGCTAATTTTCAAATATTTGCTGGCGCTTTGGATGATACGTATGTTTGCTTGATGAGGAATAAGTAAGTCGATTTCATCCAGGCCAATGCCCGCTTTGTTGCAGGTTTGTTTGGCGACACGCCCCATAACTCGAGTCGCAAAGCGGTAAACTTCTCGCCCATTCATTCTCATGTAATGGAGTCGTTGGTTCACGGTATCGTGTGAGGTAGGATATTTGCTACCTCCGCCAGGAATCGCCAGGTGTTCTGCGCCGGAGCCGTCGGATCCAAGAACTGAGGCTAGTATGCCACCGGGGATTTCACTGGCTTGCAGAACCAGCACGCCGGCCCCGTCGCCAAAGAGGGGATAAGTGCCGCGGTCATTTTTATCCAAAAATCGGGATACAGTTTCCGAACCGATGACGAGTACCACCTTGGCTGCGCCCGACTGGATCATCGCGCTGCCCATCGAAAGCGCGTAGATAAAGCCGGAGCAGGCGGCACTCAAATCGAAGGCGCCGGCGTGGGTTGCCCCAATCGCATCCTGAACCACGCATGCCGTCGACGGAAAGAGATGTTCTGGGGAAAGGGTCGCTACAATAATCAAGTCAACTGACGCGGGAGAAATTCGAGCTCGATCCAGGGCTATTTGAGCTGCACTAGTAGCCATACTGGCCGTAGTTTCGTCCTTACAGGCA
>JBFGLD010000443.1:0-5497 GCA_041576335.1 Anaerolineae bacterium
GGGCCGCGAGATGCCGCCGCCTATTTCAATGGAATTTCGCCGGGTCGTCCAAGAGATCGGATTAGGCATCAGCAATCAGCGCGCTTTCGATAATCTCTTGCGTCGTGTACCGAGCGAAGACCTTGACCTAGTTATTACGGCCATTGGCGTACAGGCTGAGATTGGTGGAAATCTTTCTGAAATCTTGGAGATTATCGCCGGGGTTATTCGAGAGAGAGTACGGATCAAGGGTGAGATCCAAGTTTTGACGGCGCAAGGGCAGCTATCCGGCTATGTAATCTCCGCGCTGCCTATTGTTCTGGGGCTGGTCTTGTACGCAATGAACCAAGAATATATGGGCCGGATGATTTTTCCTTGCCCCGAGGGTCAAGAGCTCTGCTCACAACCATGCGGTTGGATTATGATTGGGACAGGGCTCATTTCAATTGCGGCCGGTTTCTTTGCTATTCAGAAAATTGTTGATATTGATATTTAGGCATTGTCCAATATTGACCGTACGATATCAAAGCGCTCATTGGTAATTTGATAAGTGGCCGTTGCAGTTATTCATTACCAGTTACCAAACGCATCAGAGTCAAAAGTTATTTTCCGAGAGTCGTTTCTTTATATTTTGGCCAATTTAGGGTTACTGTAGGTTAGGTAAGGCGCGAAGTAGAGGGTGTCATGGATATTGGAAGCATAATTGTAATAACCACCATCGTAATCATCGCTGCATTTAGTGTCATAGCGTTTATTAGCCTGCGTCGCTCTGGGGCCTCCGGCGGGACTGACGTACAAGTCCGCCTGGAAGAATACGCCAGTAGAACCGATTTTGGCACTCCGCTTACACTCGAGGAAATTGAACTGTCGCAGCCCTTCAGTAAGCGGGTAATCCAACCGATATTACTAGGTCTAGCCCGGGGCTTTAGCCGGCTTTCACCGTCAAAATCCAGAGAAGCAGCCGAATTACAGTTAGAGTTGGCTGGCAGACCCAATAACTGGGGCGCTACCGAATTTTTCGGTATCCGGATTTTCGTGGCGCTTGTGTTCAGCGTACTGTTCTTTATTCTCGGCTTATTAGCATCCAGTTTTTCGGTCGGCCTCCTGGCAAGTTTAGTCGGAGCTCCGCTTGGCTTTTTGCTGCCTTTAATGTGGATACGTTCAAAAATTAAAAAGCGCCAGGACCAAATCCTGAGAGCGCTGTCTGATGCCTTGGATCTGTTGACTATAGCCGTTGAAGCGGGCATGGGCTTTGATGGCGCAATGCAAAAATTGGTCGATAAATGGGATAATGAGTTGAGCAAGGCGTTTGGAAAAGTTGTTCAGGAGATGCGGCTAGGTATCCCCCGTCGTGAAGCGCTGCGGAGTATGGATAAAACTACAGGCGTGCCAGACGTAACCACCTTTATAGCTGCAATTATTCAGGCCGAAACATTGGGTGTTAGTATGGCCAAAGTCTTGCGTATTCAGTCTGATCAAATGCGTGTGAAGCGCCGGCAGCGTGCCCAAGAAATGGCAAACAAGGCGCCCATAAAAATGCTTTTCCCATTAGTCTTCCTGATTTTTCCCGCCTTGTTTATCGTTCTATTAGGTCCGGCGGTTCTTATCCTAATGGAAACCAATTTTGGGTAATGTTTCTGCCTCACGATGCGTATTTTTAACCAAACTCGTAACGCACCGCTCTGCACGCGAGGCCGGGTGGCAGATACATTTTGGTTGAGGTTGCGAGGTCTTTTAGGGCACGCCCCGCTGCTAAGTGGGGAGGGTTTAATCTTGGTTGGCGAAAAGAGTATCCATACGTTGTTTATGGGCTTCGCTATCGATGTAGTTTATGTGGATAAAAGCTATAGTGTCATCCGGGCCGACGCCAACATGGTACCCTTTCGCCTGGGACCTTTTGTGCCTCAATCAGCCTATGTACTAGAGGTACCAACAGGTACAATTGCTAAAACAGCGACCCAGGTGGGCGATCAACTCAGTTTTGAAACACAACGTGATTAGCTTTCTTAGCTTTCCTGCAACACCTGATTGATCATCTCATTATAACCAGTCACTGTCACGAGGATGTGAGCATCAGTGTTTGTGCACGCCTTGTTCCAAAAATCTAGCCAGTTCCTACTTGATTTTGTATTTCCCCCACACTGTGTCAATTGTAAAAAGGTAGAAGACTGGCTGTGTCAGAAGTGCTTGCAACAAGTTTCCATTATTACCGGAACAATTTGTGTGCGTTGTGGAACGCCCATATCTACCAACTTACATTGTCTACAGTGTGAAAACCACCCACTTCACGCTGTTGACGGCATTAGAGCAGCTTCATTTTTTGAAAATAACCCCATTCGATCCGCGATCCACTCTCTGAAATATCGTAACTATCAAGCCGCCGCCACCAGACTCAGTAAGCTTTTGGTAGAGGCTCACCAACGCTACAAAATTAAGGCTGATGTGATTGTTCCGGTACCACTGCACACCTCTCGACTCAGAGAGCGTGGCTTTAATCAGAGTGAGTTATTGGCCAGGGCAGTCGGAAAATACCTTGATTTACCCATCGATGGTGAATCCTTAATACGTGTCCGTCAAACAAAGCCTCAGGTCGAACTGAGAGCCATGGATCGTTACGAAAACGTTCTCAATGCGTTTTCTTGCCGTAACACGCGCTTGGCGGGTCGAAAAATAGTTCTGATTGATGATGTATGCACTACAGGGTCGACATTGGACGCTTGCGCTGTAGCACTTAAAAAGAGTGGTGCAGCTTCTGTGTGGGGCTTAACTCTGGCCAAAGCCAGCGTTTAGGTATGTGAGCAGCGGGCCTTTTTGGGTATTGTGCCTAAGATGGCGTTTGAGGTACAGCCTTCAATACATTGGAACAAAGTCCCGCTGAGCGTTTCAGCCCGTCAAATAAAGTCTGACGAAGCACGAGGTCTTTTGCCTAAATCTAAAGTTGAAAGGAGAGAAAAATGCAGCTCATTCTCAAAGGTAAGAATTTTGTTATATCAGACCGAATTCGAGTTTATGTCGAAAAGAAAATAGGAAAGCTTGACCGGTATCTGCCTGGGATTGACGAAGCTCGTGTTGAAATTACGCAAGAAAAGACAAAAAGCGCTAAGGACAAAAATATCGTGCAGGTAACGTTACGGGCCAATGGGACTATCTTGCGTGCCGAGGAGCGTTCGGAGGCAATTTATGCCTGTATTGACAGGGTAGCCAACAAAATCCACCGGCAAATAGCCCGGTATAAGGGTAAGCGCGTTGACCGTTGGCAAGGTCATCTCAACAATAAGCGGGCGATCGAGGAATTGCCCGAACTCGATCAGGACGTGATAGAGACCCTGGCTGAAGAGAATGAACGCAGAATAGTACGGGTTAAACGCTTTGCCGTTAACCCAATGGGCGAGGATGAAGCCGTGGAGCAAATGGAACTGCTGGGCCACGATTTCTTCGTCTTCTACAATGGCGATTTGGGCCGGATTAACGTCCTCTACCGGCGCGCGGATAATAACTACGGTCTCATTGATCCAGAGCTGGCCTGAACCATTGGTGTGCGATGTTTAGGGCGGGTTTAAGCCCGCCCTTTTTTTTTAACCCGAAAAGTTTAGCTACTTTAGCCATAGGGGCTGAGGAGAATACGGCGTGAGCGATATGCATCTGACAATCGATGGACACCGGCGAGAATTTATCCCACTCCACACTTTTCGCGCTCAATGGGGCTTGCCAGACGGTTTTAACATTTCCCGGTTTGAGGCGAAAGATTGGTCGGTGGGCACCGTAACTGCTTCTGGCAGCAGGCTGGTGCTTATAACTCACAAGGTGATCGAGGCTGTTCCCTCCTCCATCACAGCGTCCGAGCTTTTATCACAAGTTGATATGCTGGTTGGGATTTTTCGCAACTTGTTAGAAGCGGTAAACGAGCAAATTGGCCTGCGCCAGGTTGAAATTGACTTTGCCGCTGATGGCTTCCAAAATGTCTTGCGGGATGTCGCTTACCAACTGCTTCGATTGAGCCAAACTTATGCGCAGGACTCGTCGCAAATTCGCCAACGTTTTGACTTTTCGGTCATTTATCAATCCTGGCTGGATGCCTCAGCCCGCGTCTTTTCCACGTCACATTCCTATGTTCACCAGGGGAGTCGATTTGAGGTCCGTGTGGTTTACTATGCCTACGGGCGGGTTGGTTTGGAGGTGAGAGTTGACAACCAGACTTACTACGTGCTTGACCCGACCTTAGCCTGTCCGGCCGCGCGCTACATGGAGGACTTGAGCCAACGCGTGGCTCAGGCCTTATGTAATGCGTTGACCCAGCCCGCCTCCTGAGCAAACTCAGCATTGATATGCCTCAGCAGCTTTTCCTCACTGCCATAGCTTTCGCAACTGCAAATAGGTTTTTAAGGTATACCAACTCATCAGACCACACAGCTGCAGTCCGACCCACCCATCTTTGTAGCCTTTAAGTGAAAAAAAGCGGCGATAAAATTCACGGACAGGCATTGTCAGATAAGTCCACGGTTTGGCCCGGATACCCTGGTCTTTTAATATCTTGGCTTCGAAACTAAGGTAGCGGTCCTGCTTAAGCTTAAATTGAGCCAGGGAGTCGTAGTTGTAGTGAATCAAATGCTCCTGCAAGTAGCCCGCCCGCCCGTCGAGAATGACAACTTCGTGGACCTGACGTTCCGGATTGTAGCGCGCCTGCCCGACCTGCATCAGCCGCAGTTGGTAATCCGGATACCAGCCTCCTCCGCACATGGTGTGACCCCACATCACGTTATACCGGGGAATCCACCAGCCAACGATCTTATTGTGACCCGTGACTGTTTTGATTTCCCGGGCCAACTCGGGTGTGACGCGTTCGTCCGCATCGACAAACAAGACCCATCGGGCTCCCAGGAGCCGGGCATTCTCGAGCGCAGTATTTCTGGCTGCGGCGAAGTTTTGAAACGTATTTTGAAAAACCTGAGCCCCCAGGGTCCGAGCGGTTTCTACGGTTCCATCGCTGCTAAAAGAATCCTCCAATATGACCGCATCGGTCCACTGCAGACTCTTGATACAATCACCAATGTGACGCACTTCATTTTTTGTTAGGATGGCGGCGATTACTTTATTCATAGGTAAATCAGGGCTATATCTTTCCCTGCCAAATGTTTATCACCTGGTCATAACAGCCTAACCTGTCATCAATCTCGAGCCGTGATAGATCACCCCGCGCTGCGGCTGCGGCAGCCTGAGCCGCTTTACGGCGCATTCCGGCGCGCACGATTAGGGCGGCCAGCCAAACCTTTTGCCGGGCGTAATGCCTGCGGTAAAACTGATAGCGGCTGGACCAGAGGTAAATGAAACTGCTAGCTTCTATTTGTCCCGCACTCTGTCCGCCAAAATGAGTAATCTTGGCCTGGGGAACGCAGTAAGCCTGCCAGCCGGCCGCATTCATACGCTGGCTCCAATCAATTTCTTCAACGTACATGTAGTAACTTTCATCCAACAACCCAACCTGTTGAATGGCTTTGCCCCGGACGCACATCGCAGCCCC
>JBFGLD010000444.1:0-5490 GCA_041576335.1 Anaerolineae bacterium
ACCGTTATTTGGGGCCATGGGGCGGGGCCTTGTTCGCGTAGAAGATGAGGAGTTAGCCTATCGCGTCTTTAAGGCCCTGGATTTGGAACGGGCCGTCTATTATCTTCAGGAAACTGTTGCGCACAATGGGCGGGACATACGTGCCTTTGTGTTGGGTGGCCGGGTTGTGGCCGCTATGCAGCGCCTGGCCGAGGATTGGCGCACTAACGTGGCCCGTGGGGCTCAGGTACGTCCCTACCAATTGACAGCCGAGCAGGCAGAACTCTGCGTGCGGGCCGCCCAGGTGGTGGAAGCCGACTATGCCGGGGTAGACCTACTGCCGGCGCTTAATGGCGATCCTTATGTTTTGGAGGTTAACAGCATCCCTGGCTGGAAGGGCTTGCAGAGCACCAGCCCGGTCAATATTGCAGAGGAACTCATTTCGTATCTTGAGAATGAATTCAGTAAGCACGCCGCAAAAAACGCGCGTCTCACCTTCACCGGAGTTAGGGGCCCCTGACACAGTGGCCGCCGCAGCACAATTAGCCTGCTTGCTGGAGGTTAGTGCTGAAAAACCCGGCAACGTCACGCCGACCAACGCCTTCCACAACATGGACTACCAGGATTTTTTGCGGAGCACGGTAGCCTTAGGCCCCGAGATAGCCCGCGCCGGCGATCGCAGTGTAGGTCAGACAATCTTGGCCGCCATCACTGCCGGGCGTAGATGGACCCAGGCCAACACTAACCTCGGTATCGTACTGTTATTTGCGCCGCTGGCCAAGGCTGCTCTGAACGGTGAGACCGGTTTACGAGCAAGCCTCGCCGCCGTGCTGCGGGAGCTCACTGTCGACGACGCGCGGGTGGCATACGCTGCCATTCGGCTGGCTACACCGGGCGGCCTGGAACGTGAGATGCAGCACGACGTGCGGGCTGAACCCACGGTGACCCTCCGTGAAGCCATGGCCAGCGCGGTTGAGCGTGACAGTATTGCCGCCGAATATGTGAGCGATTACGCGATCATCTTCGAACGCGGCTTACCGGCGTTAAAATCGACTTTAGCCATAGGCGCGCGCATCGAACAAGCCGTGGTGCAGACTTATTTGGAGTTACTTACCGCAGTACCCGATACGCTGATTGCCCGTAAGCGCGGATTGGCCATGGCGCGGTCCGTTTCAGAGATGGCTACAGCGGTGCTTGCATTCGGCGGTGTATTTACTCCGGAGGGGCGCCTGGCCATTACCAAACTGGACACTCATCTACGGAGTCATTCAGATAATAGCCTCAACCCCGGTACTACCGCCGATTTGATCGCCGCCACCCTATTTGTGGCTTTGCTGGAAGGGGTCCTCCCTTAGGCCCACGGTCGTAGCTGGGTTGGCGGCAGCATATTACCGATGATGGTGATCGATTAGTGTCATTTGACGTGATTGTAATAGGCGGAGGAATAGCCGGGACGGCCTTGACGTACGCCCCGGCTAAAGCCGGGGCGGCCGTATTACTGCTCGAACGAGGGCGAATAGCCGCTCAGGCGTCGGGGGCGACGATGGGCATGGCCCTCTGGATCAGCCTCCATACGGACGATGACCTGGCCCTCGCCGTTCAGGGTATTCGACGACTGGCGGCGTTAAGTGCTGAGCTAGAGGCTGATTTGAGCTATCGGCTTCTCCCCGCCTTGGTCCTTGCTCCCGACGAACCCAGCCTAACCAAGCTGCAGCACCATTCTGAACGACTCCGGCGTATTGGCTTACCGGCCAGAATTGTAGATTGCACCGAAACTGCCGCGCTGGAGCCCTTGCTTGAGCCCGGCCGCTATGTGGGGGCGCTGTACGCTGAGCAAGGGCACTTGGACCCGGTTGCCTTGACCCACGCCTACGCTCAATCCGCGCAGCGCCTGGGCGCCGACGTCCGTGAATATGTCGCCGTGCACGGCTTCACAGTGGAGCGCGGGCAAGTTGTCGCGGTCAAAACCCGGCGAGAGGTATTTTCGGCTACGCATGTGGTGTTAGCTGCCGGAGCGTGGACGCGCTCATTAGCCGCGCAAGCCGGATTCGATCTCCCACTTTATCATATTCACGGTCAGGCCGTTAGCACGGCTTCCCTGCCCCTCACTTTGAGTTGTATGCTGATGGTGGCCCGGCCGGACGGCCACAGTGCCCTGGAAAGGCGTGTTGCTGCCGCCCTTGGCCAGAGCAGCGATTGGGACCGGTGGCACGACGACGATACTGGAGTGCAGGATATGTCGATGGTGCAACTTCCCGACGGCCGTGTTTTACTGGGACAGGTGAGCCGAGCTTCACCCAGCCACGGCATGTCACTCTGTCCGGCCGCCATCACCCAAATTGCAGACGCAGCGGCTCAACTGGTGCCGGCGCTGGCCAATGCGCCAATTGAACGGAGTTGGATTGCGCCGGTCCCCTTCGCGCCCAACCAACAAGCGATGCTAGGCCTCATCCCCGGCAGTCAAAATTTATTTATTTGTGCCGGTTTCAAAAGTATCCTGACCACCGCACCCATTGCCTGCCAAACGTTGGCCCGACAAATTGTCGGGGAGGATAGATGAAATTTAGGGAGAAAGCCATGGGAACATTCAGCATCCGCATCGAAAAAGATTACATTGGCTTTTGCGCCGCCCACTTTATTACGTATGACAGCGATTTGTGCGAGGCGCTGCACGGTCACAACTTCACCGTGAAGCTTAATTTAGAGGGATCGGTCGACGAAAATTATTATGTTCTGGACTTTATTAAGACTAAGAAAATACTAAAGCGCATTTGCGATGAGCTTGATCACCGCGTGTTACTACCAGCAGAGAGTAAGTTGGTGAAGGTAGAGCAGCAGGAGGAAGGGATAAGTGCAAGCTATCAGAACCGCCGCTTCCTTTTTCCTTATGAAGATGTCGTGTTGCTCCCCATCCCTAATGTGACCTCCGAAATGCTGGCCTACTACGTCTGCGAACGTATGAAAGAGGAATTAGCAGGTTTAGGTGTAGATCATTTGTCGGCCATTGAAGTGGAAGTCAAGGAGTCGCCCGGCCAGGGAGCCATTTATCGCGAGGAACTCCGGTAGCCATAGCCTGTAGATTAGGCGATAGACACTTGCTAAGGCGGCCTTAAACGAAAATGCTGACTGAAATAACCTATTTGATCCGTTAAAAACCGGGTCCTAAGTGACTGTCACTTGATCTTCTTGTTTGGTTGAATAGCAATGATTTTAGCGTAATCGGAAGAATTACTCTGATGAGAACAGTGAGTTTAATAGGAAAACAATATGCAATCTAAAACCGTATACATTGCATTGGGCAGTAACCTGGGTGACCGGCGGACTAACTTGATTGATGCCATCAGCCAATTGCGGCAAAAAGTATCCGTAAAACAGATCTCTTCAGTTTACGAGACGGAACCGGCCTATGTCACCGATCAGCCCCGCTTTTACAATATGGTGCTGCGCGGTATGACCGACCTCATCCCGGCCGAACTACTCCGCTTTCTCAAAAACATTGAGCGACGCATGGGACGTGAGCGCACCCTGCGCTACGGACCGCGCCCGATAGACCTGGATATTTTAGTTTATGGCGACCTGCAGTTGGAAACACCCGAATTGACTATTCCTCACCCCCGAATTGCCGAGCGAGCCTTTGTGCTGGCCCCATTTGCCGAAATTGCCCCCGATTTGATTCTCCCCGGGCAGACAAAAGGCATTGCCGGTCTGCAAAAACAGCTTGATGGGGGCGGTCAGGGGGCGGTCGTGCAAGTAATGCAAAAATTGACGATGCACTTTAGCCGCGACGTGCAGGAGGAAACACCATTTACCCATCTAAGCCTGACCCGGGTCGGGGTAAGTGGTATCAAACGGATTGTGCGCTTAAGCGGTGAAGAGCGTGATGATCTCTTCTACACTGAAATGGATCTATCTGTCGAGCTGCGTCCCGACCAGAAGGGCGCCCACATGTCACGTTTTAGCGATACAGTTGAAGAGATTATTGATGAAATCAGCCGTGAGAAGGTACCGACCCTGGAAACGTTGGCCGAACGAATAGCTAACCAGTTATTGCGAGACCAAAGGGCGGTTCGCTCTGACGTCAACATTCGGGCCCAGTTTCCTCAAGAACGTTACGCGCCGGTCTCGGGCAAATCAACCCAAGAGATTTATGCGCTCCTTGGCATTGCCGCGGCGACCAAGGAGCAGGTCGTGCATCTTGTCGGCGTAGAAGCGGAAGGAATGATGGCCTGCCCATGTGCCCAGGATATGGTCTCCAGTCAAACACGTGAGCGGCTTTTGGAGGTAGGCTTTAGTTCTAAGGAAATCGACCGCGTTTTAGACGTTGTTCCACTGGCCACGCATAATCAGCGCGGGCGCGGCACATTAGTTGTGGGCACCGACCATCCGGTCCGGGCCCAGGATTTGGTTCATATCGTGGAAGGCGCTATGAGCAGCGAGAACTATGACCTGCTCAAGCGGCCCGACGAACTTTTTGTAGTGACGAAGGCACATCGCCAGCCGCGCTTTGTGGAAGACGCTGTGCGTGAAATGGTTTGTGGCTTAATAGAGTGGTACCCCCAGCTGCCGGATGAGACGTTTGTTCTGGCCCGCCAGGTGAATATGGAAACTATCCACAAGCACGATGTTAATGCCGAAAGAGTCGGTACCCTGGCAGAATTCCGCCACGAGATTACCAACGGCGGCTACGTCACGCCTCATACCACCCTGGACTCGTGGCTGCAGGCCCAACTCAAACTGAGAGAGAAAGGAGCAAGTAATGCGTAACCCAAGACTGATCCTCATCGCCGGACGGAGCCTCAAGCAGGGCACCGGCGTGAATAGAGGCAAGGAGTCTGCCGAATATCGAGAAGCAGTTACCACTGTGGAAATGAACCAGGCCGATATGACCCGATTTGGTCTTCGAGATGGGGATAAGGTAAAGATCAGGGCCTCGGGTGGAGAGGCCATCGCCCACTGTTTGGGCACTGATCTGCCGGAGGGAATGGCTTTCATCGCTTATGGGCCTCTGTCTAGCCAACTGATGGATTCAGAGACCCACGCCTCGGGCATGCCAAGCTCTAAGGGGTTTGAAGTGGAGGTGGAACGTGTTAGCTGAATCATCAACAAAAACTGAAGCGCAAATTGACCACGTCGTCTGCGCCTTCTGCGGCTGCGTGTGTGATGACCTCACGGTAACGGTCGAAGACGGACGAATCACAGGCGCCAAGCACGCGTGTGCTTTGGGACGAGCCTGGCTGCTGGGGCACACGGCAGACACCGGGCGGCCCGTGGCGTTGATAGATGGCCAGGCGGCACCCCTTGAGGACGCCGTTGAGGTTGCGGCCAAAGTTTTGATGGAAGCACGTTATCCACTCATCTATGGCCTGAGCAGTACTTATTGTGAGGCCCAACGCCAGGCCGTCGCCCTGGCTGATCTTCTAGAAGCAACAATTGATTGCTGTACCTCGGTTTGTCACGGACCGTCCGGTATGGCCATGCAGAGTATCGGCGAGCCGACCTGCTCGCTGGGCG
>JBFGLD010000445.1:0-5467 GCA_041576335.1 Anaerolineae bacterium
GCGCCTGGAGCGCCGCGGCCCAAACGGGGCCGAGCAGATTGCCGAATTCATTAATCACCTACTGGATTCGCCCAGAATTTGAGACGCACCCCGGCCTTGGAGTTTGATTCGCATGAGTTTGTTTTTGTGGTATTATCACAGCTAATGAGTAGACAAGAACGAAAACAACGACGCCAACACTTACGCCAAATTGAAGAAAAGCTTAACGTAGAGAAACTGCCGGACGACTTTAATCAGCCGGCCCGGCGCCTGCCGGATGAGGACGAACGGCGTGCCCTGGTCGAACGCAAAATTCAGGAGGCAATGGCCAAAGGAGCTTTCGACAACTTGCCCGGCCACGGTAAGCCGCTCAATCTCAACCAAAATCCCTATGTCGACCCCGCCTTGGATCTAGCCTTTGGCCTGTTGAAGAACAACGGGCTGGCTCCCGAATGGATTGAACGCGACAAAGGAATTCGCCGCGAGCGCGATGCGTTGCGCCGGCAGCTACGCCGGGCTTGGCAAGCATACCAGGCTGAGCCCAACAACCAGAAAACCGTCTGGCAGGCTGCCGTGGCCCGCTTTGAGGCGCAGCTGCACAAGCTCAACCGCAAAATTGATGATTTCAATCTGATCGTGCCGGTGCTTTCCTGCCAGCGGCTGCGGCTGCGGCTGGAGGATGAGCTGCGTCTGGCGCAAGAGACATAACGTTTACTCCGCCAACATCGGCTCAATCACCGTTTCGAAGGCTGCGAAGGGCTGCGCCCCGATGATCAGCAGGCCGTTCACGTCCAGGGTGGGGCGGGTGCGGATGCCCAATTCCCGGCGCTGCTGATCTTGATTTTTAACCAGCTCCACGTAGCGCTGCTCGTCAATGCAGCCATTGAAGGCGGTTACATCCAGTCCAATATTAGCCCCCAACATCTTTACGGTTGCCCGAACATCGCCATTGTACAAAGCTCGAATCTCTTCGAACAAGATGTCGTGCATGGGCCAGAACTTTCCCTGCTCCCCGGCACATTCAGCCGCATTGTGGGCCTGAACCGAGCGATCTCCGTGGTCCAGGATGGGATTGAAGACCAATTTTACTTGTCCTGTTTGAACATACTTTTCCTTAATGCTTGGCTCGGTTCCTACAACGTAGGAACGGCATGTGGTTCACAAAAAGTCGGAATAGTCGGTTAGGGTTACGGCCGCATTGGGATTGCCCAGAAACGCAAAGCCGTCCTCAGTTCTCCCTTCGTTGGTTAGCCAATTTACTTCCACCGCAGGCGCCGAATCGCTTTCGGTTTCGCTGTTGTTTGCTGCGACCGGTGCTGCTTCAGCAGCCGTTTCGCCGGCCAAATCTTCTGCTTCGACACCTTCTCCGACAGTCGGCAGCTCCTCGCCGGCCGCTGTATCTTCAGAAGCCTTATCTTGAAGGGAGGCCTCCTCGGCCACATCTTCTGTTATTGTTTCTGCTTCAACAACTTCTTCGGTGATTTTCTGTTCTTTAGCGACTGGAATGCTCGTCGCGGCTTCACTGCGGGTCACTTCAGCGGCTGTGGCCACTGGCGGGGCTGGTGTCGGCGGCGAAGCGGCGCCGCCACACCCAGCGACAATGAGCATGATGAGTATGGTTAAGGGCATAAAAAGTTTTTGTTTCATCGATCTTGTTTTAGTTCCTCCTCGAATTTGGTAGAGTCAGATGTTAAGCGCTGTTATTGATGATCACAGAGTCCGCCAGGCACCCGACGCCTGTCTCTCTAGGCATACCTGAAAAATCTAACAAAAGTATAAACAGCGTGAATAATTTTTCAAGTTCGGCCTGTAACGTGAGCTAACTTACAGAAATCAGCCAGTTCCGTGCCTATATTTGAAGTAGCCCTGACCGGACCTGGAGGCTCAACGCCGACGGTGAAAGGGACTCCCGCTGCCGCCCGTGCGACTTCCGTCGCTCAGTTGGCAACCGGGGTGGGCTAGGGAACATTGCTAAGGAGCGCATGATGGCGAAAAATTCTGACTGGAAGCAGGGCAAACGAGCAAGAAACTATCAGGGTCACAAGGCCCAACAACGAGTTAGAACAACCAGTCTATTAGTGCTCGGCGTAGGCGTATTGGTGTTGGCCCTTCTTGCTGCCGGCATGGCCCAGGTCCTGGGATTTGGATTTTTTCAGAGTGCGGCCCCGGCCAACGTTGAGTTTAATGCAGGTAATCTACAAGCAACAAGCCTCGAAGAGCGCGGTACAGTGCCGGATACCGCCTCACCGGTTAGCACCACCAACCGTGAAACGCGCTATCTCGGCCCTCCCAGCGACCCGGCAACCCTCGGCCTGGCCGAAGTCGGCGAAGTTGGGCAACCCACCCTGCTTTGGTTTCACGCAGATTGGTGCCACGTGTGCCAGCAAATTAAGCCCGAAGTTGTCAATCTCGGTGAACAATATGAGGGCAAAGTAAAAATTGTTCGGCTCAATATTGACCATGGAGTGAGTCGAGAGGCAGTCCGGCGTTATGGGGTTAGGGCGACCCCAACTTTTGTCCTGTTTGATACTCAGGGGCAACCTCGCGGAAACGTTCCCGGCTGGCCCGGCTACCAAACCTTTACTAACGCCTTTGACCAATTATTGGCCGGAGGATAAGCTTATTAACCAACGCAGTCCGGTTACTGACAAGGACGCTCCTGAATCAATGAGGAGCGTCCTTGTTGTAATTTAAGGAGACCAACACGACTTAGGGAAGATTTAGCACCTGCCCGGCAAAAATTTGGTTGGGGTCGGACAGGCCGTTAGCCGCGGCTAAACCTTGGGCTGTCAAGCCGTAGCGCAAGGCAATTGAGTGAAGCGTTTCGCCGGTCGCAACGGTATGCCCGGGCCCGCCACCAACGTTGTTTTGATAGGGATTTTGGCCGAACTGCGCCGGTGGGTAATAACCGTTGTCGTTAGGCGCGGGATAGTATGAATTGTCCCCAGATCTCGGGTAATAGCTGTTGTCGTTGGGCGCGGGATAGTATGAATTGTCCCCAGATCTCGGGTAATAGCTGTTGTCGTTAGGCGCGGGATAGTATGAATTGTCGCCCGATCCCTGGTAATAACCGCTGTTGTCAGGCGGCGCAGGATAATATGAGTCGTCCTGGGGCGCCGGGTAATAACCGCTGTTGTCAGGCGGCGCAGGGTAATATGAGTCGTCCTGGGGCGCCGGGTAATAACCGCTGCTGTCAGGCGGCGCAGGGTAATATGAGTCGTCCTGGGGCGCCGGGTAATAACCGCTGTCGTTAGGGGCAGGATAGTAAAAGTTGTTGTCGGGAGCGGCGGCGTAGGGATTTTCATTCGGCCCAGGATAATATCCACTGCCCGCCGGGGGCTCGTAGTAGCGGTTGTCGGCAGATTTGGGGACTTTGAGATACTGGCCCGGTTGGATGATGTACGGGTATGGGATACCGTTGGCCTGAGCAACGGCATCGACAGATGAACCGTATCGCAGTGCAATGCCAAACAACGTTTCTCCCGAAGCGACCACATGCCCAGCTCCGCGAACCGGCGCAGCTGGGGCATAGGCAGGCGGCGGCGCATAGCCGCTGTTGTCATAAACGGGAGGTGCGTATCCACTATCGTCATAGCCTGTGATATTTAAGACCTGTCCTTCATAAATTGTTTCGGACTTGAGGCGATTGGCGAGCATTATGCTGTCAACCGTAGTACCGAAACGCAGGCCAATCCCAAAAAGGGTATCACCGGCCCGGACCAAATAGGTACCTTCACTCGTGAGCGAGGCGCTATAATCGCCGACGGTTTCGCTGGTGGGCGGATTGGCGGCAATCGGACCGCCGCTGGGCAGCTCTTCAGGGTTAGCGTCGACGATAATGGGCTCAACGATCGCTGTTTCATCCGAGACGCTATCGGAAATGATGGCCTGTTCTGCCGGAATGAAGCGTTCCGGTTCGGTGGCAGCCTGTTCGACACTGCTATTGTTTATCGTATCAGCGGACAGCTCAACCGCGGGTTGGGTGGTTGGTAATGAACCCTCTGCCGAACTCTCGGCCGCATCACCCTCCAACAAGGTCGAGATAGTTGCTGTTGGGGCCGCATCTATGGCTGTGGGTGGAAGCGCAACGTCAGCTTCGAGCTCGCTGCTATCTGCTCCGAGCGGAGCCAACGTTGGCGGCGTTATCTCTCCCAGTGACGCCGTGTCTGAAGTTCGGCTTTCATCGCGCTGGAGTTCGCAGCCGGTCAAGGCCGCAACAAGAATAATCAAAGCTAAGGCATAATAGAGTTTAGGCGATGGTGCCATGGTGATCTCCTTTTGTTTACTTTCCACATAAAACTAGTAAATAGACATAATGTCGAGTTATGTTACATAATATCATAGGTATAATATTACGTCAAGTTATTAATCGATTCTGAGAACCATTTTAACATACCCACTTTTCCCATTGGCGAGGCCGACTGTTCATGTTATAATAATCCGGATTGTTACTTGGCCAGATTGAAAGTTGTGATTACACGTTCAGGATGAGGCTTTTTAAAGTTCTGGTTTGCTCCGTGGGCTTATCGTTTAGGTTCGAACGATGCAATGGTTAATTGATGGACATAATTTGATCGGTCAGATGCCTAACCTTCGGCTTGACGATCCGAACGACGAAGAACAGCTGCTCGAGCACTTACGCCGGTATCGAGCCCGAACGGGTCATAAGCTGACGGTCGTTTTCGACTCCGGTCAGACCTATCATCCGGCCAAAACGTACAAAAAAGGTGGAATCACAGTTCAATTCGCGCCGAACGGTCAAACCGCCGATCAGGTTATTAAGCGTCGGCTGGCCAGGGTCAAAAATCCACAAGCGCTGATTTTGGTCACATCTGATGCAGCAGTCCGGCGGGCCGCCCAGGAGGCCCACGTCCGGGTAGTGGCCTCATCCGAGTTTGCGCAGCAGCTTCAACAGCCAAGCGCACCGCTAAGCACAGACAACGGAGGCCAAGCTGACATAAAAGTCACCGCCGCTGAAGTTGAGGCCTGGTTAGAAATTTTCAATCAAACCAAAACATGACGAAGCTCAAACAGGTCACTGTCAACGTTCCGACCGAGCTGCTTGAGGCTGGCTTAACCGAAACTCAGATTCAGGGTTGGATCAATCGTTGGCTTGTAATTGCGCTCTTTCAACAAAAAAAAATCAGTGTGGCAGAAGCTAGCGGACTATTGTCGACTAATGCGGACAATTTTCTGTCGATGTTGGACGATCTTGGCATCATCTATCGTAACGTACGTGAACACCGAAGTCAACCACCGCGCGTGTCCCCCCCGCTAGCCGAGCTGGCTAAAAGCAACAGCCTGCTAGCGGTCACAGAGGAAGACCTCGCCGAAGCTAAGTATCAACTCTACGAGGCAAAAAAAGCACTGCAGGAAGCTGATCGGGTCAAAAGTGAATTTGTAGCCACGGTAAGCCACGAACTGCGGACCCCTCTCAATTCTATAATTGGTTTTGCTAAACTACTGCTTAACCAGGCCATTGGGCCCC
>JBFGLD010000446.1:0-5462 GCA_041576335.1 Anaerolineae bacterium
ACGACCAGGAGCAACAGCAGCGCCAGGGGAAGACCGACTTTGACGTAATCGACAAACCGATAACCGCCGGGTCCCATCACCAGCACGTTCGCGGCGTGACCAACCGGGGTGAGAAAGGCGGCCGAGGAGGCAAAGGCGATGGCCAGGGCGAAGGGATAAGGCGACAGGTTCGCGTCAACGGCGGCCGTAATGGCGATGGGCGCCATGAGAACGGCGACGACGGGGTTGGGCATGAATTGGGTGGCGGCCAGGCCGAGCAAAAACATGCCGGCCAGCAACATGCGCGGCCCGAGGGCCCCCAATGTTCCCACCACGCCGTCCGCCACGAGGTGGGCAGCGCCTGTCTGCTCCATGGCCGTGCCGAGCGGCAACATGCAGGCGATGAGGAAGACCGCTTTCCAATCGATGTAGCGGTACGCTTCGTCCATCTCGAGACAGCCGGTGAGCACCGCCAGGCTCGCGCCAATCAGCGCCGCCAGCGCAATCGGCAGCCAGCCGGCAATAGCGACGGCGACGACCCCGATCATAAGGGCTGCCGCCATCGGGGCTTTGGCCTGGCGCGGGGGCTCCTGGGCGTCCGCCTGCAGGACCAGAAAGTCTGGATCGCGACCCAGAATCGGAAACTGGCGCCGGGGGCCGTGCAGCAGCAGGGCGTCGCCGAATTGCAGGGGCAGGTCGCCCAGGTTGGAGCGTTTGGGTTGGCCGCCGCGCCAGATCGCCAGCACGCTAAGACCATATTTCTCGCGGAAGTTGACCTCGCGCAGCGTCTTGCCGACCAGGCGCGTGTAGGGGGAAAGCACCGCCTGTAGGAGGCCGCTGGTGGGCGAGTCGAGCAGCTGTTCAAGTGCGGTCGAATCAAGTTCCGGATAGGGCTCTACCATCAGCGTCTGCAGGCCGCGCAGCACGTCCAACCCACGGGGCGGCCCTTCAACCACCAGGACGTCGTCGACCTCCAGGACAGAGTCACCGGCCGGCATCGACAGAACATCGGCCCCGCGCTTCAAAGCCAGGACAACCACGCCAAAGGTTCGGCCGAGTCGCGCCTCCGCCAGTGTGCCGCCGGCGTACGAACTGGTCACGAGCAGAGTCAATAGGCGATGCTCCAGAGCCTGCTGCCAATCCGGCGCCTGCGCCAGGCGTTCAATGCCGGGTTGGGACGCCAGCCTCGCCAGCTGCTCTGGCCTCCCCGCCACCAGCAACTGGTCGTCCGATCGCAAACGCAGCCTTTGAATGCGTGTATGGCGCAGCAGGTTGCCCCGCCGCAGCATCAATACGCTGACATCAAACTTGCCCCGCACATTGGCGTCGACCAGCGTCTTGCCGAGCAGGGCTGACCGATCCCCCAGTCGCACTTCGGCCAGCTCAATGCCGGCCGCGTAGAGCGTGTCGAGCGCCGTAGCTTCGTTCGCCACCACCAGGGGCGGCGTCTGGCGAATCGCCTCCAGTTGCTTCAGCTTGCCGAGAACAAACAGCCGGTCGCCGGCCCGCAATTCGAGGTTGGCGTCGGGGCTGACCTGGGCGCCGCTGCGCCGTTGTACCGTGAGGACGGTGATGTCGAGGAACCGGCCGATATAGCTCTCGGCCAGCGTCATGCCAATTAAGGGGCTGTTCATCGGCACCTGAATTACGCCCAGACGCTCCTCAAGTGCGTATTGTTGCGCCGCCGACGCGCCGTCCGTCAGGGCGTCCTCCACCCGCCGGTCCGGCAGCAAGGAGCGCCCGACAAGAGCCATGAAAACGATGCCGGACAGCAACAGGAGAAGACCGGCCGGCGTGAAGTCAAAGAGCGCCAGCTCGCGCAGACCCGCGTCGCCCAACGCGCTACTGACCAGAATGTTGGTCGGGGTGCTGATCAGCGTCGTCATGCCGCCCAGTAACGCGCTGGCCATCAGCGGGATGAGTAGCTTCGAGGGGCTGATGCGTAGCTTACGGCTCAGGTCCAGAATGACGGGCAAAAAGAGCGCGGCCACACCCGTGTTGTTCATGAAAGCCGAGAGAAATCCGGCCAGCGCCATGATGACGACAATAAGCCGTACTTCGCTGCGACCCGCCAGGCGGGTGATTACCTGACCCATTTGGGAGGCCACGCCGGTGCGCTCCAGCGCGCCGCTGAGGATGAAGATCGCCCAGACGGTGACCACGGCCGGGCTGCTAAAGCCGCTCAACGCTTGCTCCGGGGTGACGAGATCGCCGATCACCAGGGCCGCCAGCACCAGCAGGGCGACGAGATCGACCCGCAGCCACTCAGTGACGAAGAAAACGATCGCCGTTATGAGGATAGCAAACAGGAGGAGAATCTCAACCGACATCAGCCCATTGTACGCGAGAAGCCACTATTACGAAATGCGACCGATTGACGCCGTCATAACACCTGAGGCCATAACCAGCCCAGAGCAGTGCTGTTGACCTCTACCGGTCTCGTTGACAGCATGCCAGATTACCATATGTTCGGGCGCCGCCGAGGCCTATTCACTCGCCGGGAAGCGTATGCCGATATAGGCGCCGGCGACAACGCTGACCCTGATGACGACACCGACGATCGTGACTCCCACCACCCCTCACTCGTCGTTCTACGGACTGTAATCCGAGCTTAAGCACCGCGTCACGCAAGCCTGTTTCGCGGCCGAAGAGGGTGATCTCATCGCCGGCGCGCAGCCGAGTGTAGCCATTGGGCAACAACACATCACCCCCACGCGTGACATCGAGCAATAGAACATCAGGCGGGAGCCTTAAGTCCCGCAGCAGTTGGCCGTCGACGTCCGGGTTGTTGACGGTAACCTGGACCATTTCTCGGCCGGAATCCTGGTGCAGCAATACCGCCGCGGTTTGGGGCGCCCGCACAGTCTGCTCCAGTAAATTTACCATCGCCGACGTTGGATCGACGATCAGAGCGCCGTAGGCCGCCAGCTGGTCGCTCCGACTGAGGTCATTCGGCCGTACAACCTGGCGATTAACGCCTTTTCTGTAGGCCAGATCGAGGACAGCCTGATTCGCATCGTCATCTGCCAGCAGCGTGACCACGGCATCTGTCCGCCCCGTCAGCAAGTCGTTTAGCGATGCTTTACTAAGGGCCGGGATGTTAAGTGCGAAAGGTCTTTGCGCTTCACCGAACTCTTTTTAAGGTACGGCTATGAGCGACAAGATTACCGTCGTCCTTGTTGATGACCACGACCTGGTTCGAGAAGGAACTCGTCAATATCTGGAACGGTCCCGCACAATAGAAGTTGTCGGCGAGGCCGCCGACGGCCGTTCAGCCCACCAGGTCATTGCCAACACGAAGCCGCAGGTTGCCCTGGTCGACATTAAATTACCCGATCAAAGCGGCATCGAACTGACAGGATGGATTCGGGCGACCTTGCCCGAAACCAAGATCATCGTGTTATCCGCCTATGATGACGATCCTTACGTCATGGCCGCCCTGGAGGCCGGCGCTAACGGCTATATCCTAAAAAATACGTCGCCGGCCAAGCTCATACACGCGGTGGAAACTGTGATCGAAGGAGGAACCGCTCTGGACCCGACCATCGTGACCAAGTTAACGGGTTTTCTGTTAGGCAGCCAATCTGGCGACTCGGTGCAGCTTTCCGAAAGGGAACAAGGTGTGCTGCAGCTGACCGCCCGCGGCCTTACAAATAAAGAGATCGGCAGCCAGCTGCATATCAGCTATCGCACCGTTCAGGGACACTTGCGCAAGATCTTCAGCAAACTGGACGTAAACAGCCGTACCGAGGCGGTCACCAAGGCGATTGCGCTTGGTCTACTTGACGTATCTCATGAAACAACTTAGCCGTCAGGCCCGCAACGAACTGATCATCATCGGCGCCGTCGCGCTGGTCATAGCCATTCTGGAGCTCTATGTCGATTCGCTGCAGCGCCTGGTCATCTGGGCGACGGCCAATGACTCCCTGTTGGTAACCGAGATCTTGAGCCTGGCCATCGTTCTGGCGGTCGGGATGGGGATTTATGCCTTCCGGCGTTGGCGCGAGTCGGTCGCCCTTGCTGCGGACAGAGTAGAGCTTCAGCAGACAACCACCTTGGCCCAAGACGCTCGCCGCCTTCTGCAATCATATGCCGAGGCGGTCACCCGGGGACAGGAAGCCGAAAGACGCCGACTGGCCCGAGAGCTGCATGACGACACGATCCAGCAGCTTATCTTATTGAATCAACGCGTCGAATTGGTGGCCTATGATTATGCGGAGTCAGCCGCTGCCGCCGACCTACACGATATGCAGTTAGTCATTGATGGCATTATCACGAACGTGCGCCGATTTATCCAGGAGCTGCGGCCTCCCTACCTCGACGAATTAGGTCTCGTCACCGCCTTGCGCACCTTAATCAAGCAGACACGGGAACGAACCGACCTGCTGATTGAGTTTGACGTTAAGGGTAGCAGTCATCGCCTCAGTGAAGCGATCGAATTGGCCCTCTTCCGCATCGCCCAGACTGCGCTGACCAATGTCATTCAACACGCCGAAGCTTCTCAAGTAGAGGTGACGCTCGATTTCGGGCCAAGCTGCATCGCGCTTACTATCACCGACGACGGATGCGGTTTTATCCCTGAAGATGAAAACAGGCTTGTACAGGACGGTCATTTTGGTCTCATTGGCATGCGCGAGCGAGCCCAGCTGCTGGGCGCCAGCTTCAGTGTCAACTCGAACCCAGCTGAAGGCACCACCATCGCCGTTAGCGTCCCCCGGACTCAGCTATGAACCAGCTCCAGACCAATCCTTCGAGCAACAGGAGGAGACCGGCCGGTGTGACGTCGACAAGCGCCAGCCCGCGTCGCCCAACGCGCTATTGATCGGAATATTGGTCGGAGCGCTTATCGGCGTCGTCATGCCGCCCAGCAGCACGCTGACCACCAGCAGGATGAATCGTCTCGAGGGCTGATGCGCAGCTTGCGGCCCAGATCCAGGATGAGCGCGTGGAGCCGCGTGGCCAGGTCGCGATCCGGGTCCTCCATCTCGGCGATCTTCGCCAGTACGTCGCTCTCCCCGTCCGCCTTGCCCTTCGTTCCGCCCCGGCCGCGGCGCGCTTCCTCCTTCAGCTCTCGGGCGCGCTCCTGCATCGCGGCCTTTTCCATGTCGGAGAGCCCCTCCGACCCTCTGTGGCTCGCGGCGGTGCTCCCGGCGGAATCTGGCCTTTCCTTCTTCAGGCTCATGTCTGGCTCCTTTTGGCAAGCATATATCGTCGCACCGGTTGGGTTTTGACCGCCGGCCGGGCCGGAAACCTTTAGGGGCCCGAAGCGGGTCCAGCCCTGGCTCGGACCGGGTGGTCGGGGCCGCCCGAGTACGCAGGTAGCCGGTCGCTGGCTGCCCGGGCCTGGGCGCGGCGGCGCGCTACCCGGACCAGGCCAAGGCCTGGCGCGGCCGGTGACGCAAGAGCGGGCTCGCTCAGGCAGTTATCACCTGGCCGGATTTCACTGTCGTCTGGATCGGGTTACCGCCGAGTAGATAGGTGAG
>JBFGLD010000447.1:0-5460 GCA_041576335.1 Anaerolineae bacterium
AGACTATCGCCTCGTGACCCAACAGCAGCAATAGTTCCTGCCCGGTCTCGACGTCCCAGACTCTGGTAGTACCGTCATCGCCGGCGGTAACCAGCCGCAATCCGTTCGGGGCGTAGGCCACGCTGTTGACAAAATCAGTATGGCCCATCAGGGTCCGCTCCAGATGGGCCGCCTGGACGCCGCGATAGAGCATTTCCCGAGCTTGGGTCGTATTGACCGTTTCGATGGCCTGTAGGGCCAGCAGGATGCTGAGATCAGGATCGAGGTCCAACCTGGTTTGAGATTGCGCCACCAATTCATTTGAGGTCGATAAGAGCAGTTCCTGCTCCGCCCGATCCCGTTCCGCAACAGCTGTTTGCTCAGCTTGGCGGGCCCGGCTTTGTCCGACAAAGCCGAAGACGGCCCCAATCGCCACCAAGATCAAACCTGTCGCCAAACCGGCGATTATTCTCTGGCTACGTTTTCTCCGCTCCTCCTCGGTCCTATCCCGGACGTCAATGCTCGCTTTTAGAAACGCCTGCTCCAGGGGATTGATTTCGCCCGGATTGGCCGCCACCCATTCCTCAACCTCCAGCAGGCGCGCCCCCCGGTAGAGGGTGTCCTCATCCTGGGCCCGCTCTTGCCAGTCCCGGGTGGCTTGGCTCAACTGATGGCGGATTCGCAGACCTTGCCGGTCTTCATCCATCCAATAGCGCAGTAGAGGCCACTCCCGGATCAGCGCTTCATGGGACACGTCCAGAATAGTTTCGCCGGTCTCCGGGTGACTATTGGTGACCAATAGGTTGGCATCAGCTAATAATTTTATCACAGCTTCCACGTCTTGGGTCTCGCCGGCCTGGGTTAACACCTCGGCCAGGGTGGCCCGCCGCCGGGTATCAGCCGTGCCCTCACCCAGCTGGATCAGACGCATAAAGGTCCGCCGCGCTATACGCTGCTGCTCAACCGTCAGCTGATTAATCACCCCGTCGGCCCGATGCGCCAGGGCGCCTTTGACCCGACCGATCTCGTTATAGGCCTCGAGGGTTAAGAGATTGCCGTCGCGGCGGTGGAAAAGTTCCAGCAGGGCGTGCTGCAGCAGAGGCAATACGCCGGGGGCCTCAGACGTATCCTGCAGCAGTGATTCGACAAGCGCCTGTTCGACTTCCAGCCCGACCGCTTCGGCCGGAAGCAGGATAGCTTCCCGCAGCTCTTTCTCGGTCATAGGGCTGACAAGCATCTGCTGCCGGGTGAACGCTTCGGCCAGGGGTTTGAACATCGCGACTTTACTGTAAAAATCGCTGCGCATGGTCAGCACGGCCAGCATCCGATTACTCTTAACTTGAGTCGCATAGAGCAGTTGGTCGATAAAGGATCGCCGTTCATCTTCGGCCTCGCATAAGGTGAACAGTTCTTCAAACTGATCGATGACCAGTATGAAAATGGCTCCGTCGGGTTTTCCGGCCAGGGCTTCGACCGTCAGATAATGAAGCGCTTTTTTCCCAGCGTCGAGGTTTGCCCGGAGCTCGGCCAGGCCCCGGTCGATCTCTCCGGCAAAGACTTCGGCTAGGGCATCGAGCGGATGGAGACCGGGTAACATGACCTTCACCGGCCACTGCCGGCTATCTGTTATCCGGCCATCCCACAGGGCTGGAATGAGACCCGCTCGAACCAGTGAGGACTTACCACTGCCGGAGGGGCCCAGCACGGCTATCAGGTCGGGCACCAGTTGGCCGGTTTCGGTCTCCACCAGGTATTGGACTGAATCGAGTAAGCCCTGGATAGCCGCGTTCCGGCCGAAAAAAAAGTCGGTTTCATCTTCGGTAAATTTGCGCAGGCCCCGATAGGGGTTCAGGCCCATAAAGGGTTTGCGCGGTGGTTCCTGGGCCACAAAAACCACTGTACTAATTTGGAGGTTCAAGGTATTGAAATCGGCCTGCAGTTCCTCCAGGGGAGCAGACCGTTCAATAGCTTCGTCGGTCAGGGCGATCGCCTGCTCATAATCGTCGATTTGATTCAGTAGGTCAAGAGGAGCCGCAGTGCTGCCGTATTTAGCCTGGCGTTCTTTGAGAATATTATAGTTTTTATTGAGCTGGCGCTGAAAGTCTTTCAGGGACGTACCCGGTACAGGTTTGATCTCGTTAGGAAATAAGGTTCGTGTAGCCGTGGTTGATTTGGTGGGCTCGAGCTGGGCCAGTGTTGCCGCTCTCTCGGGCTGATTGTCAGTCGGGACCTCGGAATCGGAATCGGCCAAAAGCCAGTCCAGAAGGGCCTGTTTGGCCTCAAGGCTGTGGGGATTAATGGCCAGCGCGCGATCCAAACAGGTACGGCGCTGCTCAGCGGTGTTAACGGCACGCGACATCCAAACCCAGGCGATATCATTGTCCGGGTCGGCTTGTAGTGTCTCGCTTAATAACTGCCGACCCCGTATCTTGTCACCCGTCTTGATGGCCACAATAGCCTGCTGCAGCGGGTCGGACATGGTAAACTCCAATTTATTTGATTTTCTAAGAGAAAGGGTTATGAATTCTTATTCTACCCGCAAGCGGATAAGTAGTCAAAAGCCCACCAACCGGGGCCAAGAATATCTGCACTTGATGCGGAGAACGGTTTTGCGTATACTGAGAATGTTGTTATGATTTTAGTATGTTTGGAAAAGGGGAGCGGAACCTATGAACCGAACCGGCTATCCTCTCAGACCGCGCATTACCCTCTTAACCCGAATCTTACCACTTGTACTAGTTCTACTTGTTATAGGTTACCAACTCGGAGTGGTGCGCTGGATCAATAATATCTACGGTAAGCTTGGCCACTTAGGTGCGGAAATCCTCTTCTACGCCTTAGTTGGCCCGCTTCTAATTTATTTGGCGCTAAGGGTTATCGGCCGTTGGCTAGATGCAGAAGATGAGACTGCGAGGCTGGTAAGCGTCCGGGAACACCATCTGGCCTCAATTGCAAGCACCTCGGTAGAGGCTATTCTCAGCATCAATGCAGACGGGCTCATTGAATCCTGGAACCGCGGTGCTGAACGGCTTTTTGGCTATGAATCTGCCGAAATATATGGGCACCCGTTCTCCGTCTTAATTAAGGGACACGACGCTGCAAAAATTGAACTAGGTTGGCTGGTCGAGACGGTAAAGCGGGAAGGATGTGTCCAGGGCCATGACACTGTTTGCCAAGATGTTAACGGCCGCACCATTAATGTGGAACTAAGCGCGACAAGCCTTACCAAAGATTCTGGCAGCCCCCCTGGTATGTCCATCATACTGCACGATATCACGCGTCGCAAGCGTCACGAAGAGAATATCCAACGTCTCAACACACGGTTAAATCGGCAACTGACTGACCAGAATCGCGAGCTGGCCACAAAGGTCGAAGAACTGGCCCAGGCCAATGCGAACTTGCAGAAACTTGACCAAAATCGCACTGAATTCGTATCCCTAGTTTCTCACCAGATCAGAGCCCCGCTCACCAATATGGGGGGTGCGGTGGAGCGTATGCAGGCCAGTTGCGCAGCTATCAACCCCACCTGTACGCGCATGTTTACCATCCTCGACCAGCAGGTTTCTCGTCTCGACCGCCTGGTCCAGGATGTACTCAATGCCTCCCGGCTTGAAACCGGCGAGGTCGCCTTGCAGCCGGAGCCGATTTCAGTGCAGCCGGTGGTGCAGCAGGTGGTGGAACAAACCCGAGCCCGTATTGCAACCCGGCCTACCTATTTACCTGACAAACCAGGCTTGCCGCTGGTCTACGCCGACCGAGATTGGGTGGTCGAAGTATTGGTAAATCTACTCGACAACGCCGACAAATATTCGCCTCCGGGTGAGGAAATATCCCTTGAAGTGCGTGCGGAGCAGACTGAAGTCACCATCTCGGTTCGAGACTGCGGCCCAGGCCTGCCTCCGGAAGATATCGAGCGCGTGTTCGACAAGTTCTACCGGACCGATAGCAGCGACTCGCAAGTTGCTTATGGCTATGGCCTTGGTTTGTATGTTTGCCGTCGCCTGGTGGAGGCCCAGGGAGGCCGCATTTGGGCAGAAAATCATCCTGATGGGGGCGCAGTCTTCTCATTTACCCTCCCTGTGTGGCAAGGACAAAATGACTAATCAAACCATCTTACTGGTAGACGATGACGAAACTTTGCTTGAACTTCTGGCCGACCATATGCGTATGAGCGGATATAACCCCTTGACGGCCAACAGTGGTTTGCAGGGACTTCAACTGGCAACTGAAGAGAACCCTGACCTGGTGGTCTTGGACGTGATGATGCCCACTATGGACGGCTGGGAGGTGTGCAGACGTTTGCGAGAGGGGTCGTCTGTCCCCATTATTATGCTGACTGCCAAGGGCAAGGAGTTCGACAAGCTGCGTGGCTTTCGCCTGGGCGTTGATGACTACGTGACCAAGCCGTTCTCATTTGCCGAATTGGTAGCCCGCGTGGGGGCTGTCCTGACGCGAGTTCAGCGTGGGGGGGAGGTCGGCCGGCAGATCACCAGGGGCGACTTAACCGTTGACTTTGACCAGCATCGCGTGACCGTGGATGGTCAAACTGTCGATCTCACCCCAACTGAGTACCGCATGCTCGAAATACTTGCCCGGCACGCCAACCGTACCGTAGCCACGGAGCAATTGCTGGCCGAAGTCTGGGGGCCGGAATACCACGGCGAATTCGAGCACGTCAAGCACTATGTCTGGGCTTTGCGCAAAAAGATCGAGCGCGATCCGGGCGACCCGAAACACATTGTGACCGAACGCGGCTTTGGTTACAGGTTGGAATAATTTCCACCTAATCCAGACGTCCTCTAGACCATATTTAGACCTTCTTTTGCTACACTATACGGTGGGAGAGACTGTATTCTATGGCTCACTACCGTGTTTTTTTGCCCAATCTTCGCTTTTATCAACAGACTGTCGCCTGCCAATTCGCCTGCCCGGTACGCACCGATGCGCGTGCCTACGTCAACGCCACTGCCCGCGGTGAATACGAACGTGCCTACCTGATCGCCCGCGAAACCAACCCCTTTGCTTCTACCTGCGGCTGGGTGTGTGGGGCGCCGTGCGAGGCGGCCTGCCGCCGGGGAAAGATCGATGCCCCCGTCGCTATTCGGGCGCTCAAACGCTTCGTCAACGACCGCTACGGCGTGTATCTGGGAGAGACCGGGGAGACCCGCCACCCGCCGGCTTGGCCCGGATACGTCGGGCGTACCGACGCTTTTGATTTGGGGAACACAACCTTCCCCACCAGCCGGAGTGGTTTGCATGCCGCCCGCCAGTCCGGCGCAAAGACAGGCAAACAGGTCGCCGTGATCGGTTCGGGACCGGCGGGCCTGTCGTGCGCCCACGACCTGGCGCTGCTCGGGCACGACGTCACGATCTATGAAGCCGCGTCCCTCGCCGGGGGGATGCTTCGACTTGGCGTCCCGGAGTACCGCCTGCCGCGCGAATTGATCGATCTCGAGATCGAGGCCATCCTCGCCCTGGGGC
>JBFGLD010000448.1:0-5457 GCA_041576335.1 Anaerolineae bacterium
ATCGTATACAGTTCCTATGCATTTGGCGACCCGGCCACCCCCATCGGCCGCAGCTATTTGGGCGATCCGGTCAAGCAGCGCCTCATCCACGGCGGCTCGGAAGTCTTTCACGTCCACCACGTCCATGGCGGCTCGACCCGCTGGCCGCGCCAACCCGGCCTCGAACCGGTCAGCTTCGACAGCGGCCTGACCAAACGACCGCCCCTGCTGCCGCAGGCCTCCGAGCGAACCGACGCCCAATCCATCGGTCCGTCCGAAACGTTTGACCTGGCCGATGAGTGCGGCAGCGGCGGCTGCCAACAGGGTGCCGGTGATTTTCTGTTCCACTGCCACGTGGCCCATCACTACTTTGCCGGGATGTGGGGGCTGTGGCGGGTCTATAACACCTTGCAAGATGGCACAGTTTCTCTGGATGGCCTGCCGCCGCTGCAAGAACTGCCCGACCGCGCAGATCAGATGGCGCCGGCCGTCACCACTTCGGAACTGTTGGGCAAAACCGTAGACTGGTTCGGGCAAACCTCCGATATTACTAAGGAGAATCTGACCGGTTGGGTCGAGCGCCAACTCCCCCCGCCGGGCGAGCCCAAAGGCTATGATGCTTCCGTCTGGAACTGGCACAAAGAGGGCAACCTGTATCTAAACGAGCCGGAAACCGATCAGGTCTGGCCGGGCTATCGGTCGCCGCAGCCGGGCGTCAGACTGCCGCTCTACTTCGATCCAAAAACCGGCAAGTTGGCCTATCCCTTTCTGCGACCTCACCTGGCCCGGCGCCCGCCTTTTGCCCCGGATCACGGCCCGGCCCCCTTCCTGGATCCCAGGCCAATCGGCCAGGGAACCGCACCACCGCCGCCGGGTGCCAATGGGCCGTGGAGTCTGTGTCCGGCCGGGACCCGGTTAAAAGAATTGGCCATCCACGCCATTACCCTGTCCGTTCCGCTCAACGAAAAGTCCGATTTGGAGGATCCCAGTGGTCAACTCTTCGTCTTGAAATCTCAAGAAGACCAGGTGCGGGCTGATAACGAAATGAAGACGCCTTTGGCAATTCGGGCCAACGCCGGGGAGGAGTGCGTAGATGTCATCTTCAAAAGTGAGTTAGAGGATAACCGCGAAAACAACTTCTTTAGCAAGGTCAGCCTGCACATCCACTTTGTCCAGTTTGACGTGCAGGCCAGTGACGGGGTGGATGCCGGTTTCAACTACGAGCAGACGATACGCCCTTTCACCGTCCAAGGCGAGACGCTGCAAGCAAACGCCGCCGCCGGGGAAACTGAAGTGCGCCTGAGCAGCGCCGAGCGCTTTCAGCCGGGTGTTCTGGTTGGCGTGGGAATGGATCAGGCTGAGACTTTCGAGATCCGGCGCATCGAAACGATTGAGGAGAACAGGCTGACTTTCGACGAGCCGCTGCAGCACAACCACAGCGGCGGTGAAATTGTCAGCACCGAATTTTTGCGCCAGCGCTGGTATCCCGATGTGCAGTTTGGCACGGCTTATTTCCATGACCACGTCAATGCCCTGATCTCTTGGAAGCATGGCTTGTTTGGGGCGCTCATTGCCGAACCGCCCGGCTCAACCTATCACCATCCTCACAGCGGCCAAGCCATCGAGAGCGGGCTGCTGGCGGATATTCATACCGATGGCAAGATTTCCACCGACGTTTCGGGCAGCTTCCGGGAGATGGTGTTGTTCATTCAGGACGACAACCCTTTGACGCGAATTCCGGACTCCAGCGGCAGTTCTTTCAATATGCGGGTCGAACCGCTGGCCGCCCGCAGCGGGGATCCGGCCCGCCTCTTCAGTAGTGTACAGCATGGCGACCCGGCCACACCGCTGCTGGAAGCCTACCTGGGCGATCCGATTACCATTCGTGGCCTGGTCTCGGGAGCCAACGATGTCCACACCTTGCACGTGGATGGACACTGGTTCCGGCAGGAGCTGTTCAGCCCAACCTCACCGCCTGTCAACACCGCTCACCTCGGTATCTCCGAGCGATATGATCTGGTTATCCCTCGCGCCGGTGGCCCGCAGCAGTTGCCCGGCGACTACCTGTACTACAATGGCCGCGTCTTTAAATTGCGCGAAGGGAGTTGGGGTTTGCTGCGGGTCTATGACGCCGGTACCGGCCAAACCTTACAAAAATTACCCGGCCACGAGACCATCCCTGCCGCCGCGACCGCCATCTGCCCGGCGGATGCGCCTCAAAAGGCGTTCGAGGTGGCAGCCATTGAAGCGCCGCTGCCGATGCTGGCCGGTGGTCAGGGTAAGCTCTATGTGCTGACGGAGGATAAGGAGGCTGTTTTGTCAGGGGCTAAAGCCGCCGAACCGCTGGTGCTGCACATCAATGTGGGGGACTGCCTGGTGGTGAAGCTGACCAATGAGACGACCGCCGGGCCGGTCTCCTTCCACGCGGATATGCTGGCCGTTGATCCCAAAGAGTCGCTGGGCGTTGAGGCAGGCTACAATCCAGCTCAGGTAGTGCTGCCGGGCCAGTCGCGCATTTACACCTACTTTGCTCATCCCGAAGTCGGTGAGACCGTGGCCCTGGTGCGAGACTGGGGGAACGTGGTGGCGAATCCGGGACGCGGCCTCTACGGAGCCGTAATCGTTGGGCCGCCGGGCGCGACATATACCGATCCGGTTACCGCTGCGGACGTGTCGCTAAAAGCAAGCTGGCGGGTCGATGTTTATCCGCCCGGTGGCCCCAGTTATCGTGACTTTAGCCTGTTTTTCCAGGATGAAGACGCGGTGATTGGCAGCCATCTGATGCCCTACAGCGAGCAGGTCAAAGGGGTGGTCGGGCTGAACTACCGCTTGGAACCCCTGGCCGGACGGTTGAGCCGGGATGCCGATACTGCCAACGTATTCCGCAGTGACATCCTTGGCGCCCCCGCAACGCCGCTGCTGGAAGCCTTTGCCGGTGACCCGGTCAAGCTACATGTGCTGGTTCCCTTCAGCGAGCAGGCTCATGTTTTCACCGTGGAAGGCCACCGCTGGCCCCAGGAACCGGCGCTAAGCCAAATATTAGCTTCGCAAACTACGGAGGCTGCCCACCTTCCGGTGGACGATGCCTCCGTAGTCTACCCGATCACTAATACGCTGCCCCAGGCGTTAGCCCGATCCGGTACAAACCTGCTGAGTTCAATCCAGGTGGGAGCGTTAGAAGCCATAACCATCGAACCGCTGGGTGGCGCCGGAGGCCAGGCCGCCTTGCCTGGCGACTATCTTTACGGCGACCACCGTGAACCCTATCGAGATGCGGGGTTATGGGGAATCTTTCGGGTTTATCCACCAGGAACTAGCGCTGTTAAGCTGCAACCTTTAACAGCGCCGTAAATATTGGCCTCATGGTGAAGCTGAATACCGTAAAGTATATCAATTAGCGGGCTTTTCCGGGCCCAACTACTCAATTCAAAAGGAGCAAAAATTATGCAGGCGTTCAAAGAAAAAACACAAGCAGGGATCGTGCAGCTGCCCGGTGAGGGCAAATCAATCACGGTGGCCGGGGAGGTGATCACCCTCAAAGCCACTAGCGAAGATACAAATGGCGCGTGGACGCTGATGGAGTTCAACGTCCCGCCTCACTTCGCCGGGCCACCCTTGCACTGGCATAAAGAGGAGACCGAAGGCTTTTACATTCTGTCCGGAACGGTCACCCTACAAATTGAGGAGCGCGTTGTCAAAGCACCAACCGGCTCATTTGCCCTGGTGCCGCCGGGGGTGGTGCATACTTTCTCCAATCAAGAAGATGTAGCATCTACCTTCTTATCCCTTTTATCGCCCGGCGGCTTTGAGAATTTCATTGAGGAATTGGATGTCATGATGCGGCAGGAAACCACATGGCCTCCGGCTGATATGAGCAAGTACGCTGCGCTTAACACCAAGTACGGTATGTATCCGCCTTCGGCCCGGTCATAAAGTCAAAAGGTAGGGTGTTGTGTCACGGCTGGTATCAACTGGGGTGTTGCCGAGCGATACCCCAGCAGTCACATCTTTTGATTTAATTGAACCGGTTCAACCAGTTTTTTCAAAGAGATAACAAATTATGCCCACCCAACTGACAAACCATGAAATGCGCCATAATGATTTGCTGCCTCGACTAAAGCCTGACTTTCGGCTTTTGTCAGGGGACTAAAAGGGTTGGGGGTGATGATGACCGAACCTTTTTTAAAGGTCTGTTTCCAAATGCCCACGACCTGGCCATCTATCACCATCATCGGCCTGAATACCCCATTACTGGAAACCACTTGTTTGTCATATTTGGAGTCGAGGATGCTGTTTCGGGCCTTATAACCCAGGAAATATTCGTCAAAAGCAGGTAACAGATAGGCGCTTGGCCACGGGTCTTTAGCGATTGTACTATTTTGAGGCAGCCAATAGCTCTGCCCCTCAATAATCTCTTGACGAAGCCGGGGTTTGGCCAGTTCCAGACCAGCCCGGGCATCGGCCACCGGCAATCCTGACCACCAAACAAAATCCGGCAAAGTTGCCGGCCCACGACTTTCAAAATAACGCCCGGCCAGTTTGGCCAAAGCTTCATTGCGGTCCATATTTTGGCTGTGAGGCGCCCAGTCATCAAGCAAGACAAACGTTGGCTGATTAGCCTGACTTGGCCCAAAACAGATCAGTCCCTCCAGCCCCGCTCGCCGCAAAATATAATATCCACGCTGACCGGCAGTAAAGATGCCTGCTTGCTCCAGGGCCAGCATTATTTCTGCGCGAGTTAATGGCTGGCCGTCTTGCAGCGCCCTGGTCAATGCTTCGTAGCTGTGGGCAAATGTTGCCTCGTCAAGTTCGAGCTGCCGGTGGCGTCGCGTGCTGCCGGCGATGAGGCGCGGCGCCAGCAGTGCCAGCAGCCGGCGTACAACTGACGCTGCCACAAAGAGCAGCGTGCCCCGCATCAGCCAGGTCCGGATAATGATTTTGTTGGCAATGGCCTGTTCGATTGTGGAGTCGGTGGCGCTATCACACCGCAGACCAACGGCCCATTTGGCGCCGGCGTAATCTTGCGCCTGGATGGCGCCCAACCAGGCCACCGCCTGGCCCGGCAGTTCAACTGATTTTTGGGCCATTCGTTGGTTATAGAGCCGGTGATAAACAATTTGCAGGGCAGTCATCATCCATCGTTAGGTCGCAGAAAAGGTCTGTAGCGGCATTTTCTCCAGGCGGAATGTTTCCTCCTGATTTCATCTTGATCATGCACGCTTCAGGCAATTGTGTTCAGCCCTCATTCGCTTCCGTCTGCAAAGGTCATGAACGCAGCTGATGTAGGCCAGGCGCGGTTAATCGTGATTTTCTCGCCGCTCAATTCGCTTAAACTCGAGATGAGTCCCTTCGTCAGCCAGGCCCAGAATCAGCGTGCTGACCAGTCCCGGTCGAGGGTAGTAGGTGACGACGAGCTCCTTTTTCTCAGGGTCAAAGCTGTCGATATACGCATTGGGTGAATAACGGTTTTCCGTATCA